>CAYTNZ010000090.1:1178-4595 GCA_964439285.1 uncultured Clostridia bacterium
AAACTTTGTAAAATTTGCTGACCTACCGCCTTTTCCGAAACTTCGGCGATAAATTTTTTAGCGACGTAAATATTTACGTCTGCCTCTAATAGCGCTATACGCACTTCGCGCATCGCGCCTTTTATTTCGAGTTCGGTAAGTTTGCCGTGCTTTGTGAGTTTTGAAAATATATGATTAAGCCTTTCTGATAACGATGAAAAAAGAGCCATAAATTTCCCCTTTCGGATTTAATTTTATTACGCCGTTTTTATTAAAGTTTAGCGAGTATTTCGCCGTCGTCTTGTAAAACGGCTTCTATTTCGTCCATTTCGGCAGAAAACTCGGGATGCTTTGCCTTAAAGTTTTCAATAAGACTTGCCGATTTTGCAAGTTTTGCAGAAATTTCAGAGGAGTATTTAATATTGTTTTCGTTTATATGAAGTTTACTTTCAAAATCGTTTAAAATCGCGCGACTTTTAGCAAGCGCGTCTGAAACGCTTTGCTTAGATACCCCCTTTTGCTCGGCAATTTCGGTTAAAGATAAGTCGCAAAGATAATAAAGTTCGCAAATCTCTCTTTGATTGTCGGTCAGCACGGGTGCATACACGTCCCATAGTTGCAAATACCTTAAATCTTTCATATCGTTATTATAACCGAAAACGGCATAACTGTCAAGCATTTTTACTTGACAGACCAACTTTTTTAATACGATTTGTTTTTAACGTTATAAAACGACGATAATTTTGCAACGCGGCGGCATTTTATTTTGAATATTTTTTTAAATATGTTATAATTCAAAATGAAAATAACGGAGGGTTTTGAAATGAAAATCAACGACACTGTCAAATATATAGGAGTAAACGATAACGAAATAGATTTATTCGAAGGACAATACGTCGTTCCGAACGGCATGGCTTACAATTCTTATGCGATAATAGACGATAAAATCGCAATTATGGACAGCGTAGACAACCGTTTCGCAAACGAATGGCTTAATAACATTAAAACGGCGTTAAACGGAAAAAATCCCGATTATCTTATAGTTCAACATATGGAACCCGACCATTCTTCGAGCATAGTAAACTTTGTAAACGAGTATCCCGCGGCTCAAATAGTCGCATCGTCGAAAGCGTTTATTATGATGAAAAACTATTTCGGCACGGATTTTAATTACAAACAGGTTGTCGTAGGCGACGGCGATTCTCTCTCGCTCGGCAAACGCGTTTTAACTTTTTATACCGCGCCTATGGTACATTGGCCCGAAGTTATAGTAACGTACGACAATAAAGATAAAATACTTTTCTCCGCCGACGCATTCGGAAAATTCGGCGCGCTCGACAAAAAAGAAGATTGGGCGTGCGAGGCAAGGCGTTACTATATGGGTATCGTCGGCAAATACGGCGCACAAGTTCAGGCGCTTTTGAAAAAAGCGTCAGCCTTAGACGTTAAAACCGTTTGCCCCCTGCACGGTCCCGTTTTAAACGAAAACCTTGAATATTATATTAATCTTTACGATACTTGGTCGAGTTACAAACCCGAAAGCGAAGGCGTATTTATAGTGTATACGTCCGTTTACGGAAATACGAAAAAAGCGGTTTTAGAACTTGAAAACGCGCTGAAAGAAAACGGTTGTCAAAAAGTTTCAATTTGCGATTTGGCAAGAGAAGATATGGCAGAAGCGGTTGAAGACGCTTTTCGTTATAACAAAATAGTTTTGGCAACGACCACCTACAACGCCGATATTTTCCCCTTTATGAAAGAATTTATAAACCATTTGACCGAACGCAATTTTCAAAACAGAACGGTAGCGTTTATAGAAAACGGAAGTTGGATGCCTACCGCCGCAAAAGTAATGAAAAGTATGCTCGAAAAAAGCAAAAATTTAACGTTCGCTCAAAACGAAGTTAAAATTTTATCGGCACTAAACAACGAAAGCAGAGCGCAAATTTCCGCCCTTGCAGCAGAACTTTGTAAATAAATTCAAACTTAAATTTTTAGTCTGTTTCTAATATAATAAAATTAACTTTTTCAATAAAAACAACGAACGTATTATGTATATCGATACACACGCGCATTTAAATTACGACGACAACAGATTCGGCGACGAAAATTTACTCGTCGAAAACATAAAAAACGCAGGCGTTAATAAAGTTATCGTGGTGGGATGGGACTTACAATCTTCGCAAAAAGCAAAAAATTTTGCCGCTCGGCATAACAACTATTATTTTGCGGCAGGCATACACCCTTCGGACATTTCAAAAGCAAACGAATGCGATTACGACGCGATTTTCGCCCTTTTAAACGATAAAAAAGCGGTTGCTCTCGGCGAAATAGGATTAGACTATCATTACGAAAATATCGACGAAAAGGCGCAACAAAACGCGTTTTTGCGTCAAATAGAAATGGCAAACGAGGCAAAATTGCCTTTTATAATACACAGTCGCGACGCAACGCAAGATACGTTAAAAATTTTAAAAGACAACAAAAATTTACTCGAACACGGCGCCGTGATACATTGCTTTTCGGGTAGCGAAGAAATCGCGAAAGAATATATTAAATTAAATCTTTATATTTCGTTTGCAGGTCCCGTTACCTTTAAAAACGCAAGACGGCTCGACGAAGTGGCAAAAATAGTTCCGCCAGATAAAATTTTAGCAGAAACGGACAGTCCGTATCTTGCCCCCGAGCCCTTTCGCGGTACACTGAATACGCCTTGTAATATTCCTATAATAGTCAATAAACTTGCCGAACTTCGCGGCGAAAACGTCGAAAAGGTCGCGCAAAATATTTACGACAACGCGCATAATTTATTTTTTAAAATGAAGGTTTAATAAAATGAACACTTACGTATATCAAATTGACAATAATCTTTATATAAACCTTACGAACAAATGCACCAACCAATGTGTTTTTTGCGTAAGAAACGAAAAAGCAAGTTATTTCGGGCATAAACTTTGGCTTGAAAAAGAGCCTGACGCCGACGACGTTATAGCGCTTATTCCGGACGTTAAAAAATATAACGAAATCGTTTTTTGCGGATTCGGCGAACCTACAATAAAACTTGCCGAACTAAAAAAAATAGCCGAATACGTAAAAGAAAACGGCGGCACTACAAGACTTAATACAAACGGGCACGGAAATCTTATTCATAAGAAAGATATTTCAGCCGAACTGTTAGGAAAAATCGACAAAATAAACGTAAGTTTAAACGAATGCAACGAAAACGATTATAACGAACTTTGCAAACCTTGTTTTAAAAACGCTTTTTCGGGTTTACAAGAATTTGCCGTATCGTGTAAAAAACGCGGCATAAACGTTTGGTTTTCGGTTGTCGATTGCATAGGCGAACAAAAAATAGCCGAATGTAAAAAAATCGCCGAAAATTGCGGCGTTACGCTACGCGTCAGAGAGTTTATTAAAGACAGCGAATAATAAATT
>CAYTNZ010000091.1:0-4578 GCA_964439285.1 uncultured Clostridia bacterium
GGTTTTTGTTTTCGGGCGGGTTGTTAAACACACTCAAAACAAAAACCCGCCAACACAAGTCAACGGGTAAAAACTGGAGCGAGAGACGGGAATTGAACCCGCGGGAACCAGCTTGGGAAGCTGGCGCCATACCATTAGGCGACTCTCGCAAAAACTTTACCGAATAACCTTTATATAAGTATTCGGCAAAAATTAAATTATTATCGTTTTTAACATTTGCCGCGCTTCACTTATCGTGAAGCGCGACTTAATTTTTATTGGTCAATAGTTGTTAAATCTTTATATCTCGATTTATACAATTTTACCGACGCGTCTTTTAAAACCGTGGTAATTTCGCTTTGTTTCGTATTGGCATAATCTTCGGCAATAACGTCTTTATACGCATTGTAGAACATATTAGAGAAAGTACCCTCAACGTTTCTTTCCGAATGGACGTAACCGTTTTCATACGTTTTGCCGCTTCCGTAAGCAAAAGCAACGTAGATGACGTGCCAACCGTAATCGGTTGCGCATACGACAATCGTGCCTGCACCCTTTTCTAAAGCATATTGAGCCGCGTACTCGAATTCTTTAACGTAACTTGTAGAATATCCTTTACCTGCAACCGAATAACCGAAATATTTATTCAAAATACCCGTGTCGGTCGTATAAGCAAACTGCAATTCGTTCATTGCCGAAAGCGCCTTGTACGAAACGCTATCGGGAACGAGATAATTATCTCTCGACGCGTTTTTAACGTCGGCTATTTGATTTTCGTAATAAATAAAGTTTTCGTAATCTATCGTTTCTCTACCGTTCGCGCCGATCGTTAAATAATTGTTTTCGCTCTTATTATAATAAGAAGAATCGGTCGTACCCGACGTGAAATTAGCCCCGAGAACGTACATCAAATAATTTTCCATCTCGGTAATAAAGTCGTCGATTTTCATTATCGTAGGAGTTAACGTATAATCGTCGTCGTTTTTATCTACCGAACCGTTATACGAATATTGACCGTAATATTTATCGATATCTTTGGCGTCTTCGAAGAAGAGATAGCCGCTCTTACCGTAATAACTACCTTTTTCCGCTTGATAACTATAATCGGTAGTACCGTTAAACCAAGACGAACGCTGATCTGTTGTAGTTACGTTTTCCAATATCGAATTTCTTTCGATATAATATTCGGGATTAGAAGCATAGTTGGGATAAACCGTTTGAGCGTGTTTAAGCAAATCGCTTTGACTCGAATTGAAAGGCAACAAGATATTGTAAACGAAACCGAAACCGTCGGCAGGCGAATAAAGCACGAAGTTATCCGCAGCAACGCTGTCGAGCGCGGTGGTATATTCGCTTACGCTCGAAAATACCGATTGTTGACCGTTATAAATTTCTTGATATTTCTTTTCCATATCGGCTTTTTCGATTTCAGCCGACCTTGCGATAAGAAGCGTATCGTAGAAATTGTTTATTATCATCTGTTGAAGTTGATTTTTAATTTCGGTTGCAAAATAAGGCAATTCTTCAATCTTAGATATATTATCGTCTTCGTTGAGCATATAGTTGGTTTCTAACGACTTTATAAACTTGTTATACGCTTTTTTACGAGTTAACACGGTTGAATTTTCAAGTTTTTCGTAATCGCCGCAAACGTCCGCGGTGTTATATCCCGTATAAATTTCGTAATTGAGTTTACCTTCGACGTTTTTAGGATAACCGTTTTCTTGCTCGCTGTCGGCGCCGGTAGGAATGGTTCTGTCCGTTTCGGTAGACGTCGTGTCGCCCTGTTCTGCTTTTATAATCGCTTCTTCGTAAGTATCTAAAGCAGAATTTATGCTTTTACGTAAAGTGTACAACGCATAATTGTAATTATCTTCAGAAAGCAAATATTTAAGCGCGTCGTTTTCGCTCTTTGCAGCTTCGGCAAGATAACCTTCTACGGTGATACCGCTCTTAATCGTAACCGTACCGTCAACGGCTGCGGTAGCATCGGGAACGCTGTCTGCGTCTACTACGACTTTACCGGCATTAATATAGTAAAGCGTAGCGAACTGCACTACCATTTGACGACTCGTTAACGAATTGATTAACAAATCGAACGTATCGGCATAAGAATAGCCGTTTTGAACATAGCTGTAACCGTAGTTAATAAAGTAAGAAATTAAATCGAGTTTCGTAATTTCCGCATCGGAAGACAAAATTTTGTCAATATTTTCGTCGGTAAGAGAAAAATTTTCATTCGCGAATAAACCGTTAAAGGTTGATTTAAGTTCGTCTTTATCCTTTCCGATATTTACTTCGGCAACAACCTGAGCCATATCTTTGCGTGTGTCGGTAGTAACAACGTCACACCCCGCAAAGCATCCGAACAAGAGCACCGATGCCATCATTAAAATTAAAATCTTAAACAGTGTTTTCTTCATAGAGTCTACTCCGAATTCTATAAATCGCATTATAATCAATTATATCGTATTTTTACTTTAAAAGCAATCGTATTTGATTAAAAACTCGGTAATTTTTTATTATTAATCGAATTTATTTTTAAGTTTTGCAATAAAATACTTGTTTTAAGGCGTTTTAGACAACGTTACACTTCGCTCCCTACGACGATTTTTAAAAACTTAGTCATAGTCAACATCAATTTTTGAGCGTCCGATTCTTTTTTAAAGAGTAACGCGGGTTCTTTCGACATATCGAGCATAACCTTTTCGCCGTATAAATCGAGTGCGTTTTTAAGTTTTTCGTTTGCAAGCGACTGAACCGACGGCAAAACTATTTCGCCGCCTTTCGAACTTAGGGATATTTTACGTATGTTTAATTTTGCCGCATACGCTTTAAGCACCGCTATAATCAAAAGGTTTAAAACTTCTTTAGGCATTTTGCCGTAATTTTCTTCTATCGAAACGCAAACGCGCTTATAGTCCGAAACGCTTCTTATTTCGGCAATTTGCTTATAGCAGTCAAGACGCGACGCGCTCGCTTCGATATATTTTTCGGGAATGTACGCATCGGCTTTTATATCGAGTTCGGCAATAGTCTGCTCTATCCCCGTCATCTCCTCTTTTAAAAGTTTTGCGTAAAGTTCGTACCCTACTTTATCCATATGTCCGTGCTGCTCTCTGCCGAGAACGTTTCCCGCGCCTCTTATTTCCAAATCTCGCATAGCGATTTTAAATCCCGAACCGAGTTCGGTAAATTCCATTATAGCCTTTAAACGCTCGCTCGCCTTTTCGGTCATTACTTTTTCGGGTTTAAAGGTAAAATAAGCGTGCGCCAACAAAGAACCGCGCCCGACACGTCCTCGCAACTGATAAAGCTGAGAAATGCCCAACCTGTCGCTGTCTATTATAATTAAGGTATTGGCTTTGGGTAAATCGATACCGTTTTCGATTATGGTGGTAGAAATTAAAATATTGCTCTTTCCTTCGTAAAACTGTAAAATACCGTTTTCCAACACCGATTTATCCATTCTGCCGTGAGCGACGGTAATTTTACCTTCAGGAACTATCTCTTTTATTTTTGCGGCGAAAGTAAAAATAGTTTCTACCCTGTTGTATAAAATAAATACCTGTCCGCCCCTTGCAAGTTCGCGAAGGCAAGCGTCGCGAATTAGCGTTTCGGTTTCTTCCACAACGTAAGTTTGAACGGGTAACCTTGTCGTCGGCGGCGTTTCTATAGTCGAAATATCGCGTATTCCCGAAAGCGACATATGCAACGTTCGCGGTATCGGCGTTGCGGTCATCGTAAGACAATCGACGTCGTTTTTTATGTTTTTGATTTTTTCTTTATGTTCGACGCCGAAACGTTGTTCTTCGTCTAAAACCAAAAGCCCTAAATCTTTAAACTTTACGTCTTTCGACAAAATACGATGAGTACCTATTAAAAAATCTATTTCGCCGCTCGCAAGTTTAGCCAGAATTTTATCTTGCTCGGCAGGAGATTTAAAACGATTTAAAACTTCGACGTTCACTCCGAAATCGGAAAAACGTTTTATCGCGTTTTCGTAATGCTGACGACATAAAATAGTGTTAGGACACATAAGCGCCGCCTGTTTTCCGTTTAAAACGCAAAGATACGCCGCCCTGAACGCAACTTCGGTTTTACCGTAACCCACGTCGCCGCATAAAAGTCTGTCCATAACCTTTTCGGAACACATATCAGCCTTTATTTCTTCTATAGACGCGAGTTGGTCGGGCGTTTCTTCGAATTCGAAAGCGTTTTCGAACTCTTCCATAAGTTCGGGATACGATGCAAATTTAAAGCCGTGTTTTTCGGCGCGCTCGGCGTAAAGTTTTTTTAAATCGAACGCCATCGTTTTCAACGCCGCCTTGACGCGTTGTTTTACTCTTTCGAATTCCGCACCGCCTATTTTACTCAGCGACGGGTTATCCTCGCCCATATATTTGGATAAAATATCCATTTGTTCTACGGGCACGTATAAAACGTCGCCGCCACGGTATTCAAGCGCGATATATTCTTTCGTTCCGTCGCCCGTTTCTATTTTTTTAGTACCTACGATTTTGCCGACGCCGTGAGTTTCGTGAACGGCGTAATCGCCTATTTCGGGCGATGCAAACATATCGTTGCGCTTTCTTCTTA
>CAYTNZ010000092.1:0-4522 GCA_964439285.1 uncultured Clostridia bacterium
TGACCGACAGAAGCGTTTTATCGGTAGACGCGATTTACGAATTTGCCGAAACTATGCCTATACAGCGGTTTAAAGAAGTTTTTACTCCGCAAATAGAAAATAATATGCGTATTGCCGAAGAAGGTTTAACGGGTAAATACGGCGTTGGAATAGGTACGTGCATACTCGCAAACGAAAGTTCGTTGGCTTCGAAAATAAAGGGGTATGCGGCTGCCGCGAGCGAAGCGCGTATGAGCGGTTGCACTTTGCCCGTAATTACCAATTCGGGTAGCGGAAATCAGGGCATTACAGCGTCTATTCCCGTTATCATTTACGCGAGAGAAAATAATATAAGCGAAGAAAAATTGTTAAGGGCGCTTGCTCTTTCGAACCTTTTAACCATTTATCAAAAAACTTTTATAGGCAGACTTTCCGCCTTTTGCGGTGCGGTAAGCGCGGCGGCGGCGAGCGGCGGTGCGATAACTTATCTGGCAGGCGGCACGCTCGAACAAATAAAAATGACGCTTATAAACGCTCTTGCCAACGTTAGCGGTATAGTGTGCGACGGCGCTAAGGCATCGTGCGGCGCTAAAATATCTGCAGGGCTCGACGCGTCTATAACAGGGCATTATCTTGCAATGGATAATAAATTTTATCAGCCGAATACGGGTATTTTGCAGTCTGATATCGACGCGACCATCGGTGCGGTAGGGCGTATGGCGATGGAAGGTATGCGAGATACCGATAAGGTAATATTAAAAATAATGTTGGGCGAGTAACTAAAAAACATTTTCGGCGTTAATCGTTATAAAAAATAAAATCGTTTGAAACAAAACAAGCCGTATGCGATTTTGCATACGGCTTATATAATGCTTTTTATTTGTATAAATTTTAATAAATTTATTGGTCTTTAAATAGCCTATTGAGCCTTTTGTGAATGGAACGAATGTTTTCGCGTACCGCACTGCGTGCGCTGCCGCCTACAACTTTTCTCGCTTCGACTGACTTTCCTACTTTTACGACGGTAAGTATATCTTCTTCGAATAACGACGAGAAAGTTTGGTAAACGAACAAATCGAGTTTATCTAAGGTTTTGCCGTTTTCTATACAGTGGCGAACTATTTGCCCCGTAACCCCGTGCGCGTCGCGGAAAGGCATACCTTTCATAACGAGATAATCCGCAATGTCGGTTGCGGTAGAAAAACCGCCGCCTGCGGCAAAACGCATTCCGCGAGTGTCGAAAGATATGTTTTGCAAAAGTTCGGTAAAAATTCCAAGACAATCCAATACGGTTTTTTCGGCGTCGAACAAAGGCTCTTTGTCTTCTTGTAAATCTTTGTTGTAAGAAAGAGGAATACCTTTAATTACCGTAAGTATCGACATTAAATCGCCGTAAACCCTTCCTGATTTTCCGCGGATAAGTTCGGGAATATCGGGATTTTTTTTCTGCGGCATAATAGACGAACCGGTAGAATAATTGTCGGCAATTTCGATAAAGCCGAATTCGTCGGTCGAATAAATAATCATATCTTCGCAAAATCTCGAAAGGTGAGCCATAACGGTAGAACAGCAGAATATGTATTCGGCTACGAAATCTCTGTCAGATACGGCGTCTATAGAGTTTTGCGAAATTTCTGCAAAAGATAGAAGACTTGCCGTCATTTTTCTGTCGATGGGAAAATCCGTGCCTGCCATGGCGCAACTTCCGAGCGGCATAACGTCTGTACGTTTATAGCAGTCGGTAAAACGTTCTAAATCTCTTAAAAACATTTCGCTGTAAGCGTTAAAGTACTGAGCGACCGAAATAGGTTGCGCGCGGCGCATATGAGTGTAGCCGGGCATGATAAACTGAATATTGTTTTCGGCAAGTTCTAAAAGAACGTTTATAAGTCCGCGGATAGAAGAACAAATATTTAAAATACTGTCTTTAACGTAAAGCCTGAAATCGGTTGCGACTTGGTCGTTACGCGAACGCGCGGTGTGCATCATTTTGCCCTTAGCGCCTATTCTTTTTATAAGTTCGTTTTCGATAAAGGTATGAATATCTTCGCATCCTTCTATTACAAGGCTGCCTTTTTCGATATCGGCAACGATATTTACTAAAGTGTCGCTGATTTGTTCGGCGTCTTCTTTGGGTATAATTTGTTTTTCGCCCAACATTTTTACGTGCGCGATGCTTGCCAATATATCGTGCCAGTAAAGTTTATAGTCGAAAGATAACGACTGATTAAAATCGTCTGCGCTCTTTGCACTCGGTTCTGTGAATCTTCCTTCCCACAGTTTCATAATTTATATCTCCGTGTTTATATTTAAGTCGAAAATAATTGACTTATTGCTCTGAAAACTTTAAAATAATAAGTATAGTATTATTCTAATATATTTTGTTAAAAATTTCAAGTTATTTTTATAAATTTATTAAAAGAGATTTAAATTGATTATTTTAGGTATAGATCCCGGTTTGGCTACGCTCGGATACGGAGTTTTAGAAAAAGATAAAAACGGAAACGTCAATACTATCGATTACGGAGTGGTTTTAACGCCGAAAGAAGAAAATCTTGCGGTTCGCCTTGCGATGCTCGAGGACGGGATAGGAAAAATTTTAGATAAGTTTAATCCCGACGAAGTAGCCGTCGAAGAATTGTTTTTCAGTAAAAACGTAACTACGGGTATCGCCGTCGCGCACGCGAGAGGCGTTGCGCTTTTAACCTGCGTTAAGCGTTGCGGTCGGCTTTTCGAGTATACGCCTATGCAGATAAAACAGGCGCTTACCGGTTACGGAAAGGCGGATAAAAGGCAGATGCAGTTGGTAACCGCTCAACTTTTGCGGTTAAAAAGCATACCTCGCCCCGACGACGCCGCCGACGCTCTTGCCGTTGCGCTTTGTCATTCGTATACGTCGCGCTTGTCTTCGCTTTTCGGTATTTAATTTAACGAATCGTTACGCGGTGTAAAAGTATCGCCGTTTGTTTAAACTAAAATACTTTATCGCATTAATTGTTTGGAGTTTTTATGATAGGATATTTAAAAGGAAAAGTTATATATTCCGACGCGGGTACGGTCATATTGGAAAATAACGGCGTCGGTTACGAAATATTGTGTTCGGGCGCGGCTTTTGCAAAACTCGTTACGGACGGCGAAGGGGAAATTTATACCTATTTACAGGTACGAGAAGACGGGTTTTCTCTTTTCGGGTTCGTGAGCGTCGAAGAAAAAAATATGTTTTTAAAACTCATAACGGTGTCGGGCGTAGGTCCTAAAATGGGCATTACCATACTTTCGCAAATGAATATTAACGAAATTGCGGTTGCGATAGCAACGTCAAACGTGAAATTTTTAAGCACAGTAAAAGGACTCGGCAAAAAAACGGCGGAGCGTATTATTTTAGAACTTCGCGAAAAAATGGGGGCGGCGGAACTTACGCCTGCCGCAAAAGGTGCGAAAAACGAAGCCGTTTTGCCTTCCCAAGACGGAGAAGAAGACGCTGTCGTAGGACTTATGTCGCTCGGATACACAAGGGCAGAAAGTTCGAAAGCCGTTAAGCGCGCTATGGAAAGCGGAGCAAAGAGTCTTGAAGAAATTATTATGATTGCGCTTAAAACAATGTAACGGGGGATATTATGGAATTTGAAGAATACGATAACGACGATAGGCTGGTTATGAGTACCAAGGGCGAATACGACGTAGAAGAAAACGTTTTGCGCCCGAAGGTTATGGCGGACTACGTAGGACAAAATAAAGTTAAAGAAAATTTGAGCGTGTTTATATCTTCCGCAAAGATGCGCGGCGAAGCGCTCGACCACGTTCTTTTATACGGACCGCCGGGACTCGGTAAAACCACGCTTGCTCATATTATAGCAAACGAACTCGGCGTGCAAATAAAGTTAACGAGCGGACCTGCGATAGAACGCAGCGGCGATTTGGCTGCTATTTTGACTAATCTTAACGAGGGCGACGTTCTCTTTATCGACGAAATTCATCGTCTTAATCATTCGGTCGAAGAAATATTGTATTCGGCGATGGAAGATTACGCGCTCGATATAATAGTCGGCAAAGGTCCGTCTGCTCGAAATATTCGCTTTCCTATAAAAAAATTCACGCTTATAGGCGCAACTACAAAAGCGGGTATGCTCGCGTCGCC
This sequence comes from uncultured Clostridia bacterium, assembly GCA_964439285.1. Taxonomy (GTDB): domain Bacteria; phylum Bacillota; class Clostridia; order Christensenellales; family Borkfalkiaceae; genus Borkfalkia. The sequence goes on from CAYTNZ010000092.1 coordinate 4,118, forward strand.
CCTTCGCGACAGATTCGGCGTTATGTGCAGGCTCGATATGTATACGCCCGACGAACTTGCTCAAATAGTAACGCGTTCGGCGCGTACTTTGAATATAAGTATGGAAGATGCTGCCGCTAAAGAAATAGCAAGGCGTTCTCGCGGTACGCCGCGTATCGCAAATCGTCTTTTAAAGAGAGTTCGCGATTTTGCCGCGGTTGGCGGAAACAAGGTGGTTAAGTACGAAGATGCGAGATATGCGCTAAAAAAGATGGAAATAGACGAATTGGGGCTTGACGAAACCGACCGTAATCTTCTTCGTGCGATAATCGAAAAGTTCGGCGGCGGACCTGCGGGGCTCGAAACTCTTGCCGCAACCATCAACGAAGACGCCAACACCATAGAAGACGTTTACGAACCCTATTT
>CAYTNZ010000093.1:0-4332 GCA_964439285.1 uncultured Clostridia bacterium
ATTTTGTTAGGCATTTTTGTATTTGAAAGTTTTTGATTAAATAAAAAAATAGCCGTCCCTTTTGGAACGGTTAGAAAAACGGTTGACTATCGTTATTTCGTGGGTTCGCAGATAAATCTCAACCCTGTTGTCCTACAACGCTTTAAGTCATCGGTATTATTGTACAGGAGAATAAAATAAATGTCAAACATTTATCAACCCAAAAGAAAAGACGTAAAATTCTATAATTGTATAAAAATTAAAACACAACCGATTTATATTATTTTTTATTCGACGACTTTATAAATTACGTATACTCTTTATCAATAAAAAAGCCGTTTATGTATTTCGTTTAAAAATACGTAAAACGGTTTTCGTTCGATTTAAAAATTCAATTAATATAAAAGTTGCGCGTTCGACGGCAACGTTAAAACGGTATTGTTATCGCCGCGAACGGTAAAATACTCTTCGCGATACGTTTTATGCGGTATCATATAAATGCGCTTGTTTTGCCATACCGTTTGCATTTCGGCCGAAAAGAAACGCTTACCTATAATTTCGGCAAAAAGCCCCGCGTTAAGTTCGACTATCGCGTTTTCGTAACCTTCGGCAAACAAATCTTTTATAGAACATTTTATTCTGTACGCAAGATACGAATCGGACACGATACTGCCGCTTCCTTTGCAGTAAGGACAATTTTTTGTAATAATAGAAAGGTTGTCTCTCTTTTCTTTTTTTCGTGTAAATTGCACGAGTCCCAACGCACTCATACCTACAACGTTGCACTTGGCTCTGTCTTCTTTTAGTGCGTTTTCAAGTTCTGCTATCACCGCCGCGTTATGCGCTTCGTTATGCATATCTATAAAATCAACCACGACTATGCCGCCTATGTTTCTAAGGCGAACTTGCCTTGCGATTTCGCGAGCGGCAAGCAAATTTGTAGAAAACACCGTTTCTTCGAGATTGTTATCGCCCGTAAAGCGCCCAGTGTTTACGTCGATTGCGGTGAGCGCTTCAGTTTTGTCGATACAAAGATACGCGCCGCTTTCCAATTCTACTTTATTGTTTACTATATTGTAAATTTGCTTTTCAAGTCCGAAAAAGGCAAACATTTCTCTTTCGCCTTTGTACAATACGAGTTTTCTTTTATGATTAACCGTTTTTAAAAGCCGTTCTATTTTATCGTACGACTTTTCGTTACCTACGTAAATTTTATCTATTTCGTCTATATCGAAATCGCGAATAAGTCGCATATGCAAATCGGCACTTCTGTAAACTATATCGCCGACATCTGCGTTTTTATACGCCTCGAGCGTGGCAAGATAAACTTCTCTTAAATACTTAATTTCTTTTTTAAGTTGTTTCGGCGTTGCCGTACGCGACTTGGTACGCATAATAATTCCGCCGTCTATTGCTATTTTTTTTGCCGTTTCGATAAGTTTTTCGCGCTCGGTTTCGTCGGTTATTCTTCTCGATACGCCGAAAAACGAATTATTAGGAAGATAAATAAGATTTTTACCCACAAACGATACGTTCATCGTAAGGCGCGCGCCTTTAGTGCCTATAGGCGATTTAGATACCTGAACCATAACTTCGTCGCCGACGTTCACGTTTAAATTCAACTCGTCGGGTATTTGAATTTCGGCAGGAATGTCGCCTGCGAATAAATATCCGTTTTTTTCTTGATTAAAATTGACGAACGCCGCCTGCATTCCGTTCAAAACGTTAACCACTCTGCCCTTGTAAATATTGCCGGTAATCTCTCTCTTTTCGTCTGCATCTATATGCAATTCGCAAATTTTGTCGTCTTCTGTAAGTACGGCGAAACTAATTTCGCCAAAATAATCAAAGTACAAATTCTTTTTCATCACTATATTAACCGTGCGCTTTTAACGCGATAAATTTAAAAAACAAAGCAGGCAATCTTATTCGAGCAATAATATAATAATTTTACCATACTAACGCTAACTTTGCAATCAAAATTGAAAAAAAGCGACGATTTTTGCACGTTTTTTCGAAATTATTGTAATATTTTGCAATTTTTTAACTGAGAATACAGGTTTTCTTCTTCTAATAACGTTAAAATCTGGTTTTCGTTTAAAATTTTAATAAGTTCGCCGTTTTCCGAATACACGCAAATTTCTAACATTTTGCCGCGCTCGATATACCCTATAATCTTTTTTACGCTTGCGGTTGAAAGTAACGCCACACGCTTTATTTCAGCCCCCTTTTCGAGCGTTTTAGAAACGTTATAGCGAATTTTAGAATAATCGCCGCCGTTTTTCGAAAAAGCACCTACGATTATAAACGCCGAAAAAAACAACAACGATAAATTTACTTTATAAAAACAAGTATAGACGAAAAGCGCCGCTAAAATCAAACCTATGCCAAGGCTTACTGCGCGGCAAACTCGCCTTGAAAAACGCTCACCCTTTCTCTTTGCTATCGCACAAAATAAAATTCTGCCGCCGTCGAGAGGAAAAGCTGGTAATAAATTGATTGCCGCTATACTTACCGACGCCAACATAGCCGTATCGGTAAACGGATACGAATCGGGAACAAACCACCAAAGCGCAACGAAAAAAAGCGCCGCGGCAGCGTTTATTAAAGGACCTGCAAGCGCTACGTATATTTCGTCTTTAAACGAAATGCCTTCCATATCGCCGCAGATTACAGCGCCGTACGGCATAAGAGTTATTCGTTCAAGTCGATACCCTATCTTAGCCGCGCATATCGCGTGCGCAAACTCGTGCATTACCGCCACGACCGTGTATGTTAAAAACACGAAAAATTTGCCGTTAAACGCATAATACACGCCGAAAAGAAGAAAGAGCGGATGAATAGAAAACCGCCCTTTTTTAATTAAACGTTCCAAACTATATAATTGTTTTCGTTTACCGTATACGCGTTTATTAAATTTCCGTTGTCGAACATAGAAACCGAAACGGCGTTTTCGCCGTTAGAATAGCCCACGGGTATAGTAGAATAAACGTTATCGCCTACCGCAAAATAAACGGAATTCAAATTCGAAAGTCTTGTCGTGAACGAAGAAGTATGCTCTATAAGCACGGTGTAAAGCCCGTCGTTTTCTTCAATCGAAGCGATTTTTCCGTCGCAAGCGGAATAAACGCTGCATTCGCCCGTAAAAGTCAAAACGCCGTTTTCGGAAACGTTACATAATATATTTTCGTCGTTTACAATACTTCCCATAGCGAGTTGAGAATAAACCCTGTCGTCTTCCGCTATAGTTTGAGAAGGATTTAAAAGTCCTGTAAAAAAGGTGTTTATGGCACTGTCTTTCCAAAATATATTCGTTAAAAATATAGTAGCCGCCAAAACGAGCACGGCAATAAACTGAGCGGTCAAAATTTTACCGTCTAAAAATTTTCGTTTAGGCGTTTCGCGCTCTATTTCCGAATTCGAATAATCTTCGCTTAAATCTTCGCTCTTGGCAACGCGTTCCGCAGGCATATAATATTCGTCGGCGTCAAAATTTTGCGTTCGATTGCCGTCTTCGACGCGTTCGTTTACAGTCTGCACTACTTTATCTTTGAGTTCGTCCGCATTGGCGCGTTTTTTTCTGCTTTTCTTTCTAACTACGTTTACGGTGCTCACGGGAATTTCGAGCATTTCGGCATAGTCTATATGTTCGTTCATAAATTTTTCCTCCACTTAAAAGTTATACTCTACTTTATGCGTTACGAAATTATTTAAGAACAACATTTTAATTTATTTATTGGTTTTCGCGCTTTTTAGTAAGATATGCATATAATGCGACAAAATCGGCGTTTTCGATTTACGATTTTTAAACTATAAACAAGCATTTAAAAACTTTGATTATATAAAAAAATCGAAACGCAAATAACATTTCAGCGTTCTAAAAAAATTGAAATTATAAACGGCAAAATTTTTCCGCAAAATGAATTAGACGCAACTCTCTAACGAGAATTGCGTCTAATCCATTTATATGATAAGGGGGAAAATGATGAGCATCTTTTGGTAACCAGACGAGAAACATTACGTCTTTCGTTTGATTACACGTATATTTTATTATATTTTTAAAAAAAAGTCCACCATAAAAATAGATTTTTTTAAAAAAGTTTTTTTAACACATTTCAAACAACAAAATGTTTATTTTAAACATTTTACACATCAAAAATCGACAAAATAAGTCCTTTTTGCGTATTATCGTTAAAAAATCGCCAAAAAAATTTATCGACAAATGTTAATTTGCAAAAAATAATTTATGAAATTAACATTTGTCGATTATAAAATTTACAACGCATTTCCGAGATTTTATAATACAAGAAGTTATAAACTTGCTTGCAAGGATTTATAACTTCGCCGTATTTC
>CAYTNZ010000094.1:0-4300 GCA_964439285.1 uncultured Clostridia bacterium
TAGTCGCAAAAACTGTATATAAGCGACGTGCACATAGGATATATGTTAAAAATTAAAATACCTATTATAAGCGGTGCTACAAACAACCAGCCAAGATAATTCGACTTTAAAAATTTAATTACCCTTTTTCTTTCCATAGACGCATTTCCTCTTTTTATAAGTTTTTAAATTTAGACTTTTGTAGGTCGCAACGCGACCTACAAAAGTCTACGTACGTTATGCGATAAAACGAGTCAATTGGTCTTGCGCCATACTGATAAATGAATCTACCGATTTATTTCCGAGCGACGTGAAAACAGAAGTCGCTTCGTTATAAAATCCAGATTCGTACGTTTTGCTCGCGTCGCCGGTACGAGCGTAAGTTGCCGGTATTCTCGTATACGCACTCTGCATATACTCCGTAAACGTAAACGCACTTTGGTCAACGCCATTTAAAAATTCATACGGCTTTTTCCACACCGCGTTTTCGTCTTGCTGTATAGAAAGCATTGTAGGAACGGACAATCCGCTTTGCGCCCAAACAGTTTGACCTTCTTCGCTTAAGGTGAATTCTAAATATTTATACGCCAAATCTTTGTTTTTCGAGCCGCTGTTCATCGCAAAACCTACCGTACCGTACGTATAATACGACGTTCCGTTTTCGATTCCCGTAAATTCGGAATCGTAAACGGGTATAGGCAAAAACGCAACGTTACCGACACCGAAATCGTCTTCCCAATCCGAACCAATATAAGGACGAGAAATTACGTACATAATCGCTTTATTATTAACGAAGTGGCTGCCCGATATAGAAGCAATATATTTATTGTCTAACATTTCTTTAAGTTTAGTAACGGCGGCTCTCGTCCCTTTCGAACTCATTCCTACGGAACAATCTTCGGAATTGTAAACATATCCGCCGAAAGAACGAACAAACGGATTATAAAATGCCTGCCAACTAAGTTGCAAATCCATAGGAAGATACGTCGAACTTGTTTTACCGTATTTTGCGTCCATCGCGGTACGCATATCGGCAAAGAGCGACATCAACTTGCTCCACGTCCACGTAGAATCTACGGTAGGAACGGGGGTATCGTCGCCCAACACTTCGTGCCATAAATCAACGTTTACCGCAATTACAGGTTGGTCGTACGTTCTGGGAACCATATATAAATGTTTTTCGCCGTTCTTGCCTACGCATTTCGAAATTTCGAACGCCGCCTCGTCGTGTTTCGTAAAATCGAAATTAGCGTTTTCGAAATAAGGATCGAGATTTTCAAACGTGCCTTTCATTGCCCAGTTTTCTAAATACACGTCCGAAACGTAAACAAGGTCAGGCAAACTCTTACTTTGAATAGCGTTTAACATATCTTTGTTATACGTCGAGTCGGACAACGTTTTAAACGTAACTTCAACTTCTTTCCCTTCTTCAGCCATTTTAGCTTTAAACGCCTTTGCCATTTTGTTTGCGGTTGCAATTTCTTGCAATGAATTTTTAACGAAAATAGACAATTCGTTTTGTTTACTTCCACCGTTATCGCCACCGCAAGCGACCATAGTGCCCAAACATATCACGCATAACGCGATAGCAATAAATTTAATGATTTTGCGCATAATTTAATTACCTGTTATTTATTTTTCTTTTTCTTTAAAAGCATCGTTCCGCCGAATAATGCAGCCAAGCTCAAAACGCCTGCGCTTACACACATCGAAGAACCGCAACCTTTCGATTTTTCGGTATAAACAGGACGAACGTGAATATCGCCGCCGTTAAGAGAATATTCTTCCCAAACGCCTTTAAATCCGTCTTTAGCCTCTACTTCGGGTTCTTCTATATTAGTGTTTTCGATAGTATACGTAAGCGTTACCAATTCGTACATACCGTTTTCGTCTTTATAGAATATAACCTTATACTCGGTTGCCGTGTATGCTACTTTAAACGTAATATTCGAAGTAGGCATTTTTGTAGGAGCAGTGCCTTCGCCTTGATACGTCCAAGTTCCCGTATAATGAGTTTTATCGGGCGTAGCGATATGCGAAATGGTTTTGCCGTTGGCAACTTCTACTTCTTGATATACGTTACCGTCTGCATCTAAATAAGTAATTTTATATTTTCTTGCGGTTTCTCTGAATTTAGCGGTTAACGTATAATTTCCGTCTACTACGTTATATTCGGGTTCGAACTTCATTTCGTCGCCGTTTGCGTTAGTATAATACCAACCTAAAAATACGTATTCTTTGGTTTCGGTGCTTTCTTTCGTAGGCGTTGCGGGAATTTGTTCTGAAGAAAGTTTATTTCCTTCTAAAACTGAAACCGCTTCGCTATCGCCGAATTTTACGTAACACACTTGTTTAAATACCGTATTGTTACCTTCGGTTACCGCTTTAAACTCAACGTTTTCTTTTAACGAATGTTTAACCGAATTATGACTCCAATCAAAAGGTTTTAACGAAATAGTTTCGATAGGATTTGCTTTAACGTAATCTTTATGTACGTGAACGGTAAACAACGTTTCGCCGTTATAATAATCGAACAATACTCTAACGGGTACTTTCCACGAATCCCACTGTACTAAAATTGTAGTATATTCGTAAGTCGAATCGTCTGTTTCGTCGTTAATCGCTTGCACTGTTTTACCGTTTATGCAAATTGCGTTTTGCAACGCATACAAATCGGGGTTATCGGTCGCTTTGTCCATTATCCAATTTGCCGTAGTATTAAACGCTTTGTTAAAATGAATTTGATAAATTTCGCAATCGTCGGAAGAAGTCGCATAATTTACGCTAACGTTTTGCGCCAAATCTACGTAGTCGCTATCGTTATTCCATTTAGCCATACTACCTTTCGAATAATAGAACGTAGTATCTTTTTCGGTTACGAGCATAGTATCGAATTCGGCATCGCTTTCGCTATAAACAAGCCAATTTAAACCAGCCTTTAAGGTAATTCTTAAATTATCGTAATTTGAATACTCGTTTAATGTTTTAATTCTGATTATACCGTTAGGTTCTACGCAAATTCCTACGGGCGCCCAAATACCGCCGAAACTGTCGTTAACAACGCCCTTATAATTTGTTTTTCCACTTTTGTTATCTACAACAATTTCGCGTGCGGTTCTGCCGTTGATAACGATATATTCCATTAAATCGACGCCACGGCTTAAATCTTCGCCGCCGTATCCTTTTGTATTATCGTTTACCCACGAACCGTCTTTTGCACCGGTGTTATTTGCTTTCATTACGTCTATTGCACGAACTTCGTTAACGCCTGTAAAAGAAAGTTCTAAACTCGAACAACCTAAAACTTCTAAACCATGTACTTTAAGTTGTGCAATATCGTCTACTACAACTCTGTTAAACTTTTCTACAAAATTACCATTATAATACTCAAACGTTCTGTTTTCGGCTATCGTCAACGTAATAATACCATACGTAGGATCGTTTACAGTCCATCTAAATCCTTTTAATAAAGTAATTTGTAAATCTTCGTAAGCACAATATGCGGTTAACGTTTTAATACGAATAATTCCGTTAGAGTCTACCATCACGCCTATAGGTGAATATGAACCGCCTAAAGAAGCAATAGGTCCTGTATATTCCGTTTCGCCTGCCAAATTTGCGTTAACTATTTCGCGTGCGGTTTTATCGCCTATTTTAATATACTGCATCAAATCAACGTCGCCATCGTTTGCATGGTCGTTTACCCAATATCCGCTACTTATACCATTAGGGAAAACATTCGTAATCGTATCGAACGTTAAATCGATTTCGGTAGCTTTATCGTTATTATTACCGTATACCATTTTAACTTTTTCGGTTACGTCTAATTCATCGGTTAAACGAACGAATTTACCGTCTTTATTGAAATAATAAGTAACGTCTTTAGAAAGAGTCATCGTATAAGTGTTCGAATTCTCCGTTATCGTCCACTTAAACCCTTCGCTAACGAGTGTAATGCTTAATTTGCTTTTTTCGCAATAATCGTATAAAGTTTTAATATGTATTACACCGCCGCCGTCTACGTGTACGGCTACAGGTGCCCACGAACCGCCCCAATCGTTAATTATACCGGAAAAGTTTGTTTCGCCTGCCGCATTCGCCTGAACGATTTCGCGTGCGGTTTTGTCGCCTATTTTTATAAAACTCATTAAATCGACGTCGCCTTCTTTTGCATGGTCGTTTACCCAAAAACCGTTTGCGCCGTCAGTAATATTAACCGAAGGGATAACGGTAGTTGTACCGAATCTTAAATCGATTTCGGTCCAACTGCCACCTTGGTAACCGTCTACCATAGTAACGTCATCTGTTACGTCAACAGTAG
>CAYTNZ010000095.1:0-4269 GCA_964439285.1 uncultured Clostridia bacterium
ATCCCGCCGACGCGGTTTTTGTTATAACGCGCTGAGGCAATTTTCCTTTTAACGTTTTATCGATACTCTCGGTAGGGTCGGCAGCACCCGTTACGCGCATTGCCTGATAAACGTACGTTCTACCCGAAAGCGGATCGCGAATTGCGCCGCCAAGGCACGTTGCCGCACCGCCGAAAGGTTCTATTTCGGTAGGATGGTTATGCGTTTCGTTTTTAAACATAACGAGATATTTTTCCGTTTTGCCGTCTATTTCGGCATCGATGCAAATAGAGCAAGCGTTTATCTCGTCGGATACGTCTAAATTGTCGAGTTTACCTTCTTTTTTAAGTTTTTTAACCGCAATGGTTGCGATATCCATAAGGCAAGGATATTTATCTTCGCGCTTCGAATTAAATTCGTTAAATAAATCTTTATAGAGTTTATACGCCTTTTCTACGTGCGGATTATTCGAATTTATGGTAACGTCTTTTATTTCGGTTGCAAAGGTTGTATGACGGCAATGGTCAGACCAATACGTATCGATAACCTTTATTTCCGTTTCGGTAGGATTGCGTTTTTCTTTTTTGAAATAATCGCGAACAAACGCCAAATCTTCAACGCTCATCGCAAAACCGTTCTTTTTATGATACGCCGCGATTTCGGCGTTAGACATATCGATAAACCCGTCTATTTCTTTAACGTCTTGCGTTTGCATTTTCGCTCTTTGCAAAGTTTCGGGTTTTGAAAGAGATACTTCTTCGCTCTCTACGGGGTTTATCAAATGCTTTTTGATGCGAATAAGTTCTTCGTCGGTTACGCCTTGAACGGCAATCACCCTTGCACAACGAACAAGCGGACGCGTCTTTTTGGTAAGAAGTTGCACGCACTGCGCGGCGCTGTCGGCGCGTTGGTCGTACTGACCGTCTAAAAAGCCTATCGCGAATACTTTATAACCGTCAAGGTCGATATTTTCTAAAGTTACGTTGTCTACGGGCGGCTCTGAAAATACGTTTACTATCGCTTCTTGCAATTCGTTTTCGGAAAGCCCTTCTACGTCGTAACGGATAATTTCTCTAAAATCTTCGGTTTCTATGCCGAGTTGCGTAGCAACGTCGCTACGCGTTTTTTTAGCCTGTAAATTTTCTTTTTTCTCTACGAATATTCTGTAAATCATGTGTATATCCTTTACTTTTCTTGATATTTAATACCTATATCTGTACGATAATGCATTTTATCGAAATGTATTTTTTTAACGTTGGCGTAAGCGAGTTCTCTCGCCTTTTCCACCGTTTCGCCTTTGGCGCAAACGCCCAATACCCTGCCGCCTGCGGTTTTTAAAACTCCGTTTTCGCGTTTAGTGCCCGCGTGAACGACCGTTACACCGTCGTCTAAATCGCCTATCGTTATTTCTTTGCCTTTTTCGTAACTTTCGGGATATCCTCCGCTCGCTAAAACGACGCATACGCAAGCGCCCTTTTCCCATTCGATTTTAATATCCGAAAGTCTTTCGTCGGTAACCGCCTCGAAAATATCGAGAAGATCCGTTTTTAACATAGGCAAAACGACCTGTGTTTCGGGGTCGCCGAAGCGCGCGTTGTACTCGACCACTTTCATACCCTCGTCCGTTCGCATAAGTCCGAAATACAAAACGCCTTTAAAAGGTCTGCCTTCTTTATTCATCGCGTTTATCGTAGGGATTAAGATTTTTTCGGTTACTTCTTTTTCTGCTTTTTCGTTATAAAAAGGACAAGGAGTAAACGTACCCATACCGCCGGTATTCAACCCTTTATCGCCGTCGTACGCGCGTTTATGGTCGCAACTTGCAACCATGGGAACGATAGTTTTTCCGTCGGTAAAAGTAAGAACTGAAACTTCTTCGCCGGGGGTAAACTTTTTACCGCGCAAAAATTCTTCTATTACGATTTTATTACCCGCACTGCCGAACGTCTTATCCAGCATTATTTGCTTTAAGCCTTCTTCGGCTTGCTCTTTCGTTTCGCAAATTAAAACGCCTTTTCCGAGCGCAAGCCCGTCCGCTTTTAAAACGACGGGGAATTTACCCTTGCGAACGTACTCGAGAGCCTTTTCATAATCGTCGAACGTTTCGTACTTTGCGGTAGGAATATTATATTTTTTCATAAGCGCTTTCGCAAACGCTTTGCTCGCCTCTATTTGCGCCGCCTTTTTACTCGGTCCGAAAACCCTGTGTCCGCGACTTTCGAGTTCGTCCGCAAGTCCTAAAGCCAAAGGGTCGTCGGGCGCGATTACGGTATAATCGACGTCGGGATGACTGTCTACCCAATCGCCTACCGCTTTTATATCGCAATAATCCAAATCTACGCACTCTGCGATTTCGGCAATACCGGCGTTACCTTTTATGCAATACATTTTATCAACACGAGGACTTTTTTTAAGAGCCAACGCTATCGCGTGCTCGCGTCCGCCGTTTCCGATAATAAGAATATTCATTATAAATTTTGCTCCGATTTTTAGTTGAAAAGTAAATTCTTAAAAGAATTCGCGATTAACGATTGTTTATTTTAGTGATGGAACAGGCGCATTTTGGTAAACGCCATTACCATATCGTATTTATCGCAAGCGTCGATTACCAAATCGTCGCGAACAGAACCGCCGGGCTGCGCTATGTAAGACACGCCGCTCTTTTTAGCACGTTCGATATTATCCGAAAACGGAAAAAATGCATCGCTTCCCAAAGCCACTCCGCTTATCGAAGAAAGGTACGCTTTTTTCTCTTCTAAGGTAAAAGGTTCGGGACGCACTTTAAAGAATTTTTTCCAAACGTTATCGCCCAAAACGTCTTCGGCTTCGTCCGAAAGATAAATATCGATAATATTGTTTTTATCGGGTCTGCCTACGCCGTCGGCAAACTGCAAATTAAGTACTTTTTCGTGCTGACGCAAATGCCATAAATCAGCCTTCGTTCCCGCCAAACGAGTACAATGAATACGCGACTGCTGCCCCGCGCCTACGCCGATAGCCTGACCGTCGGTCGCAAAGCAAACGGAATTCGATTGCGTATACTTTAAAGTGATAAGCGCTATTATTAAATCGTTCGCCTTGTCTTCGGGAAGATTTTTATTTTTCGTAACTATATCCGAAAGCAAATTTTTATCGATTTTAAACTCGTTTCTTCCTTGTTGAAAGGTAATTCCGAAAACTTGCTTGCGTTCGATAGGTTCGGGCTTATAATCTTTATCGATTTTTACTACGTTATACGTACCTTTACGTTTCGCCTTTAATATTTCTAAAGCCTTAGGCGAATAAGCGGGTGCGATAACGCCGTCCGATACTTCACGGCTTATAATTTTTGCGGTAACTTCGTCGCACTCGTCCGAAAGAGCCACCCAATCTCCGAACGACGACATTCTGTCCGTTCCTCTCGCTCTCGCGTAAGCGCACGCCAAGGGCGAATCGTCAAGTCCTTCGATATCGTCTACAAAGCACGACTTTTTAAGTTTTTCGGACAACGGTTTACCTATAGCCGCACTCGTAGGACTTACGTGTTTAAACGACGTAGCCGCGCATTGACCTACGTTTTCTTTAATTTCTTTTACGAGCTGCCAACTGTTAAACGCATCTAAAAAGTTGATATACCCCGGTCTGCCGTTTAAAATTTCGATAGGAAGTTCGCTCCCGTCGCTCATAAAAATTTTAGAGGGTTTTTGATTCGGATTACAGCCGTATTTAAGTTCGAATTCTTTCATGCCATGCTCCTTATTTATTTTTATTTATCATTTTTGTTTGCATTTTACCGCTTTGCAAATCGGTATAACGCACGTACATAGAAATCTTATTGTTTTCGTTTAAATTATTCCAAATATTGTCGAAAAACTCGTTTATGTCGTCGGGAACGGCAACTCTTTCGGGCTCGCCCGTAAAGGTGGGAATAGGATTACCGTCGCAATTATAAGTATGAATGAAATGCCCTAACCCGTTTATAGCCGCGTAATCGAAAGTATAGCGATTGCAAGCCGTGCCCTTTTCGTCGGCACTCTTTAAAATACTCATTTTATACGAAAAATCGTTGTTTTCGAAATTTAAAATACCGCTTATTCTCGGCGTAAAATTAGGCGCGTCGGGTTCGAAACAACGAGTTTCGAGTGCCTTTTCGAAAGTTTTGCCCGCCATTATATAATCGTAAATAGTATCGGTCTGGTCGCCGTTCGTAACTATAACCGAATTATTAGCCTTTCTTACCGGCGAATATATAATAAGCGACGGGTCTTCTACTTTGCTCGCGTCGAAAGGATAAATGGTTATCTCGTCGCC
>CAYTNZ010000096.1:0-4247 GCA_964439285.1 uncultured Clostridia bacterium
GTATCTTTAATGGCTTCGGTAAGTACTTCTTTACTTTCTTCTGCAGCCGCTCTGCCCACTTCGGGGTCTGCGCCCGCACCGAGACCTTTCGTAAGTGCAGAGCCTATAGGAATTTTAGTTTCTGCCTTTGACAAAAGCAATATTTGCTTGTCGGTATTTACCGCGATATACGACGCGCTTTGAATACCCGCCTCTATCATTCGGTTTACGGCGTTGTTTCCCGCACCGCCTACACCGATAACTTTTATTCTTGCAACTCCCGACATATTGTCTAATCCGCTAAACATAGTAGATATTAACCTCCAAATGCGTAAAATATATTATAAAAAAGATTTTTTTCGCGCTTATCGTTAAGCGCCATATCTAAAAGACTCAAACCCGAACTTTGCGACGCCTTGTTGTAATAAGGCAAATTAGGCGCTACTATTTCGACGACTTTATCGATACGTTTCGAAATATGTTCTCTTACTCCTCGTATAGACGTTATTCCGCAACCCGTCAACAAAATAGGCTTATATTCGATATTGCGGTTATTGCAAAGTTCTAAACATTTGTAAATAACTTCGCATATTATATCAAGTCCTTCTTTAACCTTTTCGTTAATAAGGCTCATGGGCAAAGTGTAAGAGCGACTTCTGTCCGTGTACTCTATAGTTGCGCCGACACTGTCGATACTCGATAAATTTACTTTTTTTAGTAGCGACTCGGCAACGTCGAACGGAATATTCATATCTTCGTCTTGAATCATATTCGCGATTATATGTCCGCCGCCGACAGAGCAAGCGTTTTGATACACGATACCGTTACCGCATACGACACTGAACGTCATCGACATATATCCTATATCGAGCAGCACCGCGTATTCGTCGCGAGTTTCCGACGGGATAAGATACAACGCTTCGGCAAGCGAAGTGGGTAAAAATTCTATTTTTTTAATCCCGTACTGAAGAAGTATATTGTTAATAACGCTCGAATAATAATCACTGCAAAGATAATAAGAAAGATACCCTTCCAAAGAATCGCTTATCATTCCGATAGGATTTATAACGCGGCGTCTATCTGACGTTACGTAATAAACGTTAGACTGACGTATCAGCGAATATCCTTCTTCCGTACAAGTAAATCCGTTTTTGTAAAGCACTTTCAAATCCTGAGCGGTTACTTTGCGTTTTTTTTGAAAACTTATCATATGCCGCATCGTTACGACTTTGATAAATTCGCCGGGAACGCCTACGTAAATTTCTTTAATCTTATCGTTACAACTCGACTCTACCGAACTTAGCGCGCCGCAAATCGCCTTGCTGAATTTTTCAACGTCGAAAAACTCCGCATCGGCAAACCCGTCGTACTTTTCGGTATGCTTTCCCTTAAAAACGAATGTATTGTTTACCCCGCGCTCCCCGATTATTACGGTTACTTCAGACGATTGAACGTCGAGCACGGCTACGCTTTTACGATTCATTTCTTATCTCCGTTTTTTCATTAGCGCTCATTAATAAAATACACTAACACTATTATATAATACATCGCGAAATTTGTCAATGATTTGCACAAAAAAAATCCCCCGAAAAAGCAATTCTTTCGAGAGATTTTTTAACAAAATAAAGTTTTTTACCACTTACTTTTACATTTTTATTGCGGCGTAAGATTAGGAACGTATTGAACGTCGGGCGTATTGCTGTCTTTTATAAACGCGGCTATTCTTCCGTACGTTTTTTCGCCG
This sequence comes from uncultured Clostridia bacterium, assembly GCA_964439285.1. Lineage (GTDB taxonomy): Bacteria > Bacillota > Clostridia > Christensenellales > Borkfalkiaceae > Borkfalkia. Next base: position 1,724 of record CAYTNZ010000096.1, read on the forward strand.
TCGCTAAGTTCGTTTTTATACGTATCGCAAACCTTTTCGAAAAGTTCGTTGCTGTACTTTGATATATCGGTAAAATAAAACTGAACGCCTTCTTGAGTTTGAAACAAAGCCGTGCCTTTTAACAAATCGACGTCTACCGAAACGATATTCGTTCTTACTCCGCCCAACGCGGCGTTAAAATAAGACAGCGCCGATTTTACGCCTTTAAAATAAATCGCTTCGCTTTCGATAACCGAAACGCAATCTCCTATATTTTCGTCGTTAAACGAAAAACCTTTGATATCGACGTTGTTTCCGTTTAAGTTGTTTTTAACGTCGTCTTTAAAAATAATAATCTCACCGCTCGTATCGGTTACTATGTACCTTTGATTTACCGAATCGTAAAAAGCGTAATTTTCGTACATTTCGACAACGTTTACGATAACTTTATTGGGGAATTTTTTTTCTACCGATAAAAGTTTGAAATGAGCGTTTTCTTCTCTGTCGAATATTTTTTCAATTTCGCCGCTTTTAAAGAATAAAAAGTTCTTATTTAAAAAGCCGTTCATTTCCTTTTGAAGTTCGACCGATTGCTCTTTCGCCACTTCACTCGATACGTTAAATTTAACGTCTATTTGTTTAATTGCGCAAATAGAATTAAACGTAATCAAAAAAACTATTATAAAAATCACAACGGCGTAAAATATTAAAAATTTCTTACTGCGCATTTTTATCTCCTCTTCCGTATATTTACGATTTTAAATACGTACTCTTTTTATTTTCGCACCGAGCGCCATAAGTTTATACTCGAACTCGAAATAACCGCGGTCTATATAACTTAAATCGGTAACGGTAGTATTTCCTTCGGCGGCAAGCCCTGCGACGGCGAGCGCCGCTCCTCCTCTTAAATCTCCGGCAACGACGTCTGCCCCGTGCAAAGAATTAATGCCGCGAACGAGCGCGCTCCTTCCTCGAACGGTGATATCCGCTCCCATCTTTATAAGTTCGGGTACGTGTTTAAATCTTGTTTCGAACAAATTTTCTACAATTAAAGTAGAACCGTCGCAAACGCAAGCAAGAGCGGTCATCGGCGCTTGCAAGTCGGTCGGAAATCCCGGATACGCCTGTGTTTCGATAAGTTTAGGCGAACGAAGTTTGTTTTTACTGCTTATATATATTTTATCATTTTTTACCCATACTTTGCAACTGATTTCACGAAGTTTATGTAAAAGCGAAGCAATATTCTCCGCCGATGCGTTACAAATTTCGATTTCGCCGCCGCACATAGCGGCTGCTATAAGAAAAGTTCCCGCTTCTATTCTATCGGATATAGGCGTATAATCGACGCCGTGCAAGCGTTTAACCCCTTCTATTATTATCGTAGAACTGCCGCCGCCCGTAATTTTAGCGCCCATAGCGTTAAGAAAATTTTGTAAATCGGTTATTTCGTGCTCTCTCGCCGCGTTTTTTATAACGGTTACACCGCCGCCTTTAACGGCAGCGAGAATTATGTTTTCGGTAGCCCCCACGCTCGCGCAATCCAAAAGAATTTCGCATCCTTCTATTTTATCGCAAGTACAGTTTATAACACCGCCGTCTTCGTTTATTTTCACACCCAACGCGCGAAGCCCTTTTAAATGCAAATCGATAGGTCTTAATCCTATATCGCATCCGCCCGGATAAGCGATTCGCGCGCGCGAAAAGCGAGATATTACCGAGCCGAGCATAAACACGGAAGAACGAAGTTCTTTTGCAAGCGACGAAGGTATTTCGTGATTCGTAGCGTCGGAACTGTCGATTATCAAATCTTCGCCGATAAATTCAGCCGAGCATCCGAGTTCTTTTAATATTTGCACCATATTCATAACGTCGCGTATTCTCGGACATTTACGTATTATCACTTGTTCATCGGTTAAAACAGACGCCGCAAGCAAAGGCAGCACCGCGTTTTTTGCGGATTGCACGGCAACGCTGCCGTATAAACGTTTACCGCCTTCAATAATAAATTTGTCCATAATTAACTCCTTTCGTTAAAACACGAATGACAAACGGCGGCTCGTACGGTTTTCCCCGTATATATTGCCGCCGCATCGATTCGTTTAATATACAGCCGTATTTATGCAAAACTACTCCTTTTTCAGAGTATTTTTCTAATATCATAATATGGCTATACACGAAAAAAAGTTAATATTAATTTGATTTTGCGTTTTGTTTATAAATATTAAACAATATCCCCATAGAACACATTGTAATTATAAGCGCCGTGTTTCCCGAACTTATAAGCGGCAGCGGCAATCCCGTAGGCGGTATCGAACCCGAAACGACGAGCGCGTTAATAACAACTTGAATTGCATATACGAGCGTTATTCCCGACGCCGCTAAAAAGCCGAACATATTTTTACTTTTAGCAGCGGTTTTTATTCCGCGATAAATTAAAAGCCCCGAAGTTAAAAACAATATTACTATTCCCACAAACCCTAATTCTTCGCCGATAATCGATAAAATAAAATCCGATTCGGCAAAAGGCAAAAAAGCGTATTTTTGC
>CAYTNZ010000097.1:0-4127 GCA_964439285.1 uncultured Clostridia bacterium
GACCTTTAAATTGGAAATCCCCTAAACAATATATCTTGGATTACTTAAACAACGGACTTCTTCATAATTAAAATTTTTTCCTAAAAACAGTCTCATATGTTTGACAAACCTACATTTTTCGTTCTCGGTTTAAATTTATATATTATAGACGAAATTTTATTTTGTTATAGTAACTTTTTTAAGAGCGCGAGGCGAATCGGGATTTAAACCTTTAAAGCAACTTACTTTGCAGGCGAGCATTTGCGCAACCAACGCAAAATTGAACACGGTATATCTTTCGTCTTTTCCGCTCGAAACTCGTACAATAGTCGCATTTTTGTCTTTAAACGCCAACTCGTCATCAGTTACAACGTATAAATCAGCCCCGAGTTCTATCATTTTGTCGGCGCATTTTATATAATCGCCCTGATGGTCAACGTTTTCGCTTTTAGCGGCAAACAATATCACTTTCGAGCCTTTTTCTATCATTGCCATAGGTCCGTGATAAAAATCGGAACTATGATAAGCGCGTGCTTTTATATAACACGTTTCTTGCAATTTAAGCGCACACTCGAACGCTATCGCAGACGAAATTCCGCGAGATAAAACAAAGCATTCCTTCGCGCCTGAAAACGCTTTATATAACTTATCCGTTTGTTCGTTGATATCTAAAACGGAATTTTTTAATAATGCGGATATTTCGCTTAAATTTTCTTTATTTTCAGAAAGTGCGTTTACGAGCATAAAAGAAAGAAAAAGTTGCGCAGAAAAAGTTTTTGTTGCCGCAACGCTCTTTTCTTCTTCGCAAAAACAGCACAAATGATATTTTGCAACGTTTGCAAGCGGACTTGCTTCGTCGTTGGTAATCGCAACCGTTACCGCGCCGCACTCGTTTGCGCGTTTTACCACTTCGATAACGTCGGCGGCTTTTCCGCTTTGCGAACAAGCCACAACGAGCGAATTACTTAAATTTAATTTAGACTTATACATAGTTACTACCGACGGCGCGCCCGACGCGACGGGCAAATTAAGCATCGTTTCGGTTATGTATTTAAAATAAATCATAGCGTGGTCGGAAGTGCCGCGCGCAACCGTATAAACGTTATTAACGTTTGCTACGTTTACCGCTTTTACAATCGCGGCGATTGCATTAGCGTTTTTTTCGGCAAGCGTTTTTAATATTTCGGGGGCTTGGTTTAATTCTTTCCACATAAGAGTATCGTAATAATTCATTTCATTTCTCCTTTGCAACAAGCGATAAATTTTCACAAATTTCGGTTTCAAATTTTTTAACGTGCTCGCGAATAAAATCGATTATCGAAAGCGATTTATCCGTCATAAGCGGCGTTAAATCCATCGCGTAATTCAAACTATTATAAGCGTCTACCGCATGACTTTCAAAAAAAGTAGCGTTAGCCAAACGTCTGCCTTCGCACGCCAAATCGTAACGCTTTCCGCCTGCGATTTGACTGTCGAAAACAGCCGAAAGCGCCCTTGCGAGTTCGGGCATTTTGCCCGTATCGAGCAATACTTTATCGTTATCCGAAAGCCAATCCAATCCGCGCCAAATTTCGCAGCCGAACACTTTTTCTGGGCGATATTCAGGCTCTAACTCTCTGAGCGCAGCAATAACTTTAACGACGACGCCTACGTGCGTCGGGTGTTTATCCGCGAGATTATGAGTATAAACGAAACGCGGTCTTGTTTTTAATAAAATATCGACGAGTTCTTTAACGATTTCGCAATCAGAAGAATCTTTTATTTGTTTCGAAGGATAAGACAGCATTAAAAGAGAACTGTATTTGCCCAAATCAGCCGCTTTTTTCTGTTCGACTATTCGAACTTTTTTCATATCTTCGTCGGTATAATTTGCATAAGCGCCTGCACGCGGACTTCCTGCCCCGTCGCTTACCACAACGGCACAAAAATGTTCTGTTTCGCTTTCATAGCACTTTGAAATAGGCGCATACGCCATAAATTCGATATCGTCTTGATGTGCCGCAATTGCAAGGCACGTTGTGCGTTTTAACGCGGTTTGTTCGTCTGTTCCGTCGGGAACGTACGTTATTTTCATAATTTATTACCTCCCTAAATCGAATATAATAGTCGATTGTTTTATTCGTTATTTTGTACACCGCCTAAGTTATCGAGTGCAAACGCGGCAGCGCCGCAAAGTCCTGCATGATTTCCGAGCGTTGTCGGTTTTATTTCAAATTCGGGTAACGCAACGCCGCAAACTTTACTATCCACCGCTTTTTTTAACGGTTCGAAAAGAGCATCTCCCGCAAGCGAAACGCCTCCGCCTATTAAAACAAGTTCCGGCATCAACGAAAATAAGATATTCGCAACCCCTTCGGCAAGATATTCTATATACGCATCGACTACCTTTTTTGCAGCGAAATCTCCGTTTTTATATGCCGCAAACACCGATTTTCCGTCTATATCCGATTTTAAAAGTTCGCTGTTAGGATAACGTTTTGCCGCTTTTTTCGCACTGTTTATAAGTGCCGTTGCCGACGCGTATGTTTCTAAACAACCTTTTCGACCGCAATTGCATTTTTTACCGTTTGCTTTTATTACGGTATGACCTAACTCGTTGCTCATCGCCGGCGATAATTTTCCGTCTTGAATTATACCGCCGCCGACACCCGTGCCGAGAGTTATTAACGCCGCCGAACGAAACTTATATTTTCCGAATTTATATTCGCCGTAAATCGCCGCTTTTCCGTCGTTTAAAACGTACGTCGGCTTTTTTGTCAAGCGAAACAATTCTTCTGCAACATTTTGTTTTTTCCAACCGAGATTGCAACCCGAAACCACAACGCCGCTCTCGCTGTTTACAAACCCGGGCATATCCGCGCCGATTGCGCAAATTTCAGAAAAATTTACCCCCGCACTTTCCGTAATCCGTAAACATAAATTTGCGATATCAGACATTACGTCGCAAAATTCGCGCTCGCTCTTTGTCGGAATTTGCGAAATGGCTAAAATATCGCCTTTTTCGGAAACTACGCCGGCCTTTATAAACGTTCCGCCGATATCGACGCCTATTACGTATTTCATACACCCTCCGTTTAAACTTATATTGACATTATACAATAAATTTCGCTTTTTGTATTTACACAAAAAAAATAATAAATTTGCACAAAAAGACACAAACGGTTGCTTTTTGATACAATAACGATTATAATTTAATTATGCAATACCAACCTAACACACTACGCGACGTATTGCGCGTAAAAGAAATTTACACAATACACTATTTTAAATACGCACGCGGATTTAAAGCCCCGGGCGAAAGCCACGATTTTTGGGAATTCGTTTATATCGACGGCGGCACGACGGAAATAATCGCAGACGAAAAAAAATTTATTTTAAAACAAGGCGAAGGGGTTTTTCATAAGCCTAACGAGTATCATAACATTTTAACGCACGACAAGTTCGCAAACTCTATTATCGTTTCGTTTACGGCGTCGGGAAAAAACTTACAAACGCTAAACAATAAAATAGTTACCCTTTCGGAATACGAAAAAGAACTTTTAAACCGAATAGTTTTAGAAGGAAGCGAAACTTATTCGGACAGACTAAACGATATGTATCTTGCAAAAATGAACAAAAAAGCCGACGTGCCGTACGGTTGCGAACAAGTAATAAAAAACACGCTCGAACTTTTACTTATTTCGATTATAAGAGGAAACGAACACATCGAAAAAAACATAATAGACGTTCCGCCCGATAACGCGCTATGCGCGAAAATCGTAAAAATTTTAAAAGATAACGTTTACGGCGAAATAACGCTCGACGAAATCGCCGCGCAAGTGTTTTTTTCAAAAACGTATATAAAACAGGTGTTTGCACAGCAAATGCACGAAAGCATTATGCACTACTACACCCGTCTTAAAATGGAAGAAGCGAAAAAGTTACTGACAGAAAACGAACTTTCGGTAACCGAAATCGCATATTCGTTAAAATTCAACAGTATTCATTATTTTTCGCGAGCATTTAAAAAATACGAAAAATTATCTCCCACCGAATACGCTCGCTCTACAAAACTCGATAAAATTATTTAAATTCTATAAAAAAAGTCCGCTTTTACAAACCAATACGTAATAAAAAATCAAACGATTTTTTATTACGTATTTAAATTT
>CAYTNZ010000098.1:0-4052 GCA_964439285.1 uncultured Clostridia bacterium
TATCATTGCCCTTTAGGGCTTAATAAAGCCCCCACTTTAGTGGGGGATATTTACTGCCGAATTTAAATAAAAAAGCGCAAGGTCGATTTTTTTTCGAATTTGCGTTTTTTTATGATTTTTTGATAAACGTCGGGGCGAGATAAAACGCTCCGACGTTTGACGTTGTATTTAAAATTTCAATGTAACTATTTATGATGTTTTTTTAAAATGGAAAAGAATAACGGTTCGGAATAATTCGCAATTAGTTTTTCGGGAAAATTAAATTCTTTAATAAGTTGTTCGGCGTAGGTAAAATTGCCTACGTTTGCCGCTCCGTGGCTATCCGACGCCATAGAAACGACAACGCTGTACTTTTCGCATAATTCGAGAATTCGTAAGTCGTTAGACTTTACGTTTCCGCGATAACCGTCGGGCGAAAGCGATGCGTTGTTTAACTCTATCATCGTATTAAAGTCGGCGCAGGCGCGCACGAGACTTTCGTAACAAATAGGATATTTTTCGTCGTCTGGATGTCCTATAATATCTATAGTGCCGAGTTTAATTGCCGAAATCAAAGCGTTTGTGTTTTCGCGTTCGGTACTCGGTTTAAAAACGTTAGGGTGTAAACTCGCGATAATTATGTCGAGTTCGTTTAAAATATCGTTCGAAAGGGCAAGTTTGCCGAAAGAGTCGGTTACGTCTACTTCGACACCGTATAAAAGGCGAACGCCGAAACGCTTTTTTTCGCAGTATTTTAAATTTCTGAAATAACTTTCGCGAGCACCGCCGAGCATTGACGGCGAGTGGTCGGTTATTGCAAGCACGCTTAAATTTCGTTCGTTTGCCGTTCGGGCAAGGTCGGTTATCGTATCGGTGGTGTGATGACCGCTTGCTATTGTATGTGTGTGGGGGTCGATTATCGCTTTCATATTTTTTATTATAGCATAAATAAAATAAAAAACAACACTTTTTTGTCATATTTTTTAAAAAAATATACAACTCCCACACAAACCAACAAAAATTTTCAAAAAACCACAAAAAAATTTCGCAATACTATTGACATTGTGGATAACTTGTTATATAATATAGTTATTAAATTATATTATAATATGCAGGAAGTATATTTTATGGCAAAGTACAATACCGAACAAGTTGCAATGAGCGATAGAATTACAAGACTTAAAGACAATCTTTTTAAAGGGATGCCGCAAATCGAGTCTGCTCGCGCTTGCCTGATGACGGAGTCGTTCCGTCAAACCGAAGGCGAACCTATCGTTACGCGCAAAGCAAAAGCGTTTTTACATATTTTAAAAAATATTCCGATTATTATTCGCGACGAGGAGTTGATAGTGGGCAGTACCACGATAGCGCCGCGCAGTTGTCATACATTCCCCGAGTTTTCATTCGAATGGTTAGAATCGGAATTCGATACGGTTGCCACAAGGTCTGCCGATCCTTTTTATATTTCAGATAAAACCAAAGCAGAGCTTAAAGACGCGAATAAGTATTGGAAAGGCAATACCACGAGCGAACTTGCAACGTCGTATATGGCTCCCGAGGCAATCCGTGCTATCGAGCATAACATATTTACGCCCGGCAATTATTTTTACAACGGCGTAGGGCACGTTACCGTACATTACGATTGGGTTCTTGCAATCGGGTTTAACGGAATTGCTAAAAAAGCGAAAGACGCACTTGCCGTTTTAAATAAGGGTGATGCCGATTACGTTAAACGCTCACATTTTTTAAATGCCGTAATAACGAGTTGCGAGGCTGCTATAATTTACGCCAACAGATATAGCGTTCTTGCAAGAGAAATGGCTCAAAAAGAAACCGACGAAAATAGAAAACGCGAACTTTTAAATATTTCGGATAATTGTGCTAAAGTTCCTGCAAACGGCGCTCAGAATTTTTGGGAGGCTTGCCAAGCGTTTTGGTTTGTACAACAACTTATACAAATCGAGTCGAGCGGACACTCTATATCGCCGGGTAGATTCGACCAATATATGTATCCTTATTATATAAATGATATCAACGCAGGAAAAATTACTCGCGAGTTTGCGCAAGAACTTATCGATTGTATTTGGATAAAACTCAACGATTTAAATAAATGTCGCGATGCGGCAAGTGCCGAAGGTTTTGCCGGATACAGTTCTTTCCAAAACTTGTGTGTGGGCGGACAAGACGCCGAAGGTAACGACGCTACGAACGATTTGTCGTTTATGTGTATTACTGCGTCAATGCACGTAATGCTTCCTCAACCTTCTCTTTCCATTCGTATTTGGAACAAAACTCCGCACGATTTGTTTATTCACGCGGCAACTCTTACTCGTACGGGTATCGGTTTGCCTGCTTATTATAACGACGAAGTAATTATCCCCGCTCTTATGAGTAGAGGTTTAAGCGTTGCCGACGCAAGAGAATATAATATCATAGGTTGCGTTGAACCTCAAAAATCTGGTAAGACGGACGGCTGGCACGACGCTGCGTTCTTTAATATGTGTCGTCCTTTAGAACTCGTGTTCTCGCAGGGCGTAGACAAGGGCGTTCAAATCGGACCTAAAACGCAAGCCGTTGAAGATATGACCTCGTTCGACGATTTTTACAATGCGTATAAAACGCAGATGAATTATTTTATCGAACTTATGGTAAACGCCGATAACGCTATCGATATGGCACATATGGAAAGATGTCCATTGCCGTTTTTATCGGGAATGATTGAAGACTGTATCGGCAGAGGTAAATCGGTACAAGAAGGCGGTGCGATATATAACTTTACGGGACCTCAAGGTTTCGGTATCGCTAACGTAGGCGATTCGCTCAACGTAATTAAAACGCTTGTTTTCGAGCAGAAAAAAATCACTTTGCCCGAACTTAAGCAAGCCCTTGCCGAAAATTATGGTAAAGGTATCGACAAAACCAAGGTCAGCGATGTTGTCGCAAGTGTTGTAAAACAATTAAAAGAAAGCGGTAAAAACGTTTCGGAACAAGAAATCGCTTCGATAGTTTCGTCGTTAGTTTCTTCGAACGACAAATACGATAAACTTTTACAAATGATTGACGAAGTACCTAAATTCGGTAACGACATTCCCGAAGTAGATGCATTGGCGAGAGATGCGGCGTATACTTATACGAAACCTCTCGAAAAATACAGAAATCCTCGCGGCGGTATGTTCCATGCAGGGCTTTATCCCGTATCCGCAAACGTACCCTTAGGCGCGCAAACGGGCGCAACTCCCGACGGCAGATTGGCAGGTCGTCCCGTTGCCGACGGCGTATCTCCTTCGGCAGGCAAAGACGTAAACGGACCTACGGCTGCGGCTAACTCGGTTGCGAAATTAGACCATTCGATTGCGTCGAACGGTACGCTTTTCAATCAAAAATTCCATCCTTCCGCATTGAGCGGCAGACAAGGACTCGAAAACTTTATCGCGTTAATTCGTTCTTACTTCGATCAAAAGGGTATGCACGTTCAATTTAACGTCGTATCGAGAGAAACTCTTTTAGACGCGCAAAAATATCCCGAAAAATATAAGCATCTCGTAGTTCGCGTTGCCGGTTACAGTGCTTTGTTTACGACGCTTTCAAGAAGTTTGCAAGACGATATAATTAATCGTACCGAACAAGGTTTTTAAAAATGACTGAAAATTATTTAAATACGATCGGCAGAATTTTCGATATACAAAGATTTTCAATTCACGACGGTAAAGGTATTCGCACGATTGTGTTTTTAAAAGGTTGCGTGCTTAGATGTAAGTGGTGTTGCAATCCCGAATCGCAAGAATATAAAATTCAAACGATGACGGTACAAGGCAATCCCAAAACAATCGGAAAAGACGTGGTTGCGAAAGATATACTCGACATTGTCGAAAAAGACAGAGTTTATTATCGCCGTAGCGGCGGAGGTCTTACTTTGTCGGGCGGAGAAAGTTTGTGTCAACCTGATTTTTGCTACGCGTTATTGCGCGGAGCGAAAGAGCGCGGAATTTCAACCGCGTTAGAAAGTATGGCTTGCGCTGATTATTCGGTTATCGAAAGAATGTTGCCGTATCTCGATACTTATTTGATGGATA
>CAYTNZ010000099.1:0-4019 GCA_964439285.1 uncultured Clostridia bacterium
TTAGAGCAATAAAACAATTACAAAAATACTAACCGTTTTTTTACTTTCATACAATCTCCCTCCTTATTTATACAATTTCAACTTTTACCGCTTTAAACGGAATTTTTACTTCGATATAATCGCCGTTTACAACGTAATTCGCCGAATTTTTGCCGTCGATTTTTACTTTAAACGAACCTTTGGGTTTATCGAATTTTACGGTAAGAGCCAAGCCGTTGGTATTTCCTTCGACATTGCTTATCGTTACGCTGTTTTTAGTTATAAAGCAATCGTAAGGAACGTTTGCATACATTAAATTGCACATACCGAAATACGACAAAGTCGAAGGTAATTGCGGCTGAATCGTTAAATTGCTGTACGCGTTTGCGTCTAATCCGAAAAACGCATAAGGCACGGTTGCGTATACCATAGAAGACTCTAAAAATTCAGAATCTAAGCCCATAGCGCCGTTTTGTCCGCGTTCTACGCCTTGGATTACGTATTGATATCCGTTTCTGCCTTCCATATTTTCAGCCAAAATCAAATCGGTATAATAGTCATCGTAAAAATATCTTCCCGAGCCCGAATACTTTTCGTAGCACTTTAAATACCACTCTTGTATACCTTTTAAACGACTATAACAATCGTCTGCGCCCGAAGTTTTAAAGCGCGCCATCATATCCATATACGAAATAAACAAATTCGCGCCGCCCGATTGGCAGTTGTAGCCGAAAGTCCAACGTTTACTGTTGTTTCGCATATTATTGAGCCAAATAGAAGTATAATCGAACGTATTTTCTTTTGTACTTACGCGAGGCGCAAACTCGAAGTAGTAAATGTCGTCGCCTTGCGAATCGTCGCCCGCTACGATACGATTGCCGTTTATCCAATCCATAATAGATTTCGTTTGCGCTTCGGTTGCAATTCCTTCTTGAATCATACGGAAATTAACCTCGGTATAACCGTAATCCATAGGCTCGCCTTTTTTAGTGCCTGTTACGTCGTTATCGGCATCGTAAATCGCCCAAACGAATCTTCCCGTTGCGGGATTCCAAAAACCGCCGTCTTGCACGTCTTTACAAATATTGGTTTTTACGGTGTTCGCAAGCGTCGTTAACGACTCGATTGTTTCGTTGTAAGTTAAATACTCGCCTTGCATAACGTCTTGTTGAACAACGGTTGCGTCTTCGGTTACCGTAACGCCTGCGTCTTTAAGAAATTGTTCGAGTTTAATTAAAGACTTTAACGACATATAAAAATAATAATTTGCTTCGGCATTTTTATGTCCTGTCGGGAAAACGTCCCAAAATCCGTTAGTTGAAATGTAGCCGTAATAAAAATCTTTACCGTCGTCGTACCCGTCGTTAGGCGCTAACGCGTGCCCTCTGAAATAGCTTAAATCCAATAAACCGTCTTTACCTTGCAACGCGTTTAACTGGAACATCATAGCGCGACGCGCTTTAATTATTTGAGTTTTTAAAAATTCAATATCGTTATTAAAACTTACGTAACGCTCTAACGCGCAAATATAGTTGGGGATATTAGTAGAATTTCGGGTATCCGCCATCATATGTATAAAGTCTAAAGAACCGCTGATTTTTAGCGATTCGCCTGCCTTAGGCTTAATTGTAAGTTTTAACGCGGTTACGTGCTTATTATCCCAATCTTTATGCATATACAAAGGGAAGTTAGAACGATAAATATCGCTACCCATAGGTTCGTGAGGATTTACCGTCCATTCTTTTTGCGAAACGGTAAACCATTCGTCGCCCCCTTCTTCGGTTTGCCAAGAAATATACCAATCTTCGATACCTGTCGAAAGTATACTTCCGTTACTGCCCAAATCCTCCCAAACCATTTCGACTTCTAAAAAGTTTCCGAAAAGTACGGTGTTATATCCGCGCCCGTCGCTGTCCAATGTACTTGCTTGCAAACTGAACTCTTGATTCGTCGCGCCGCTAAAAGAAAAATTCAACGCGCCGTTGCCGTGTTTTATTGTTCCGCCCGAAGAAGTCCAATCGTCTAATCCGTAAAGGAAGTTTGCGCCGTAAGAAATATTTTCGCCCGTGCCTACGCTTGTATTATAACAAGGGAAAGGCCAACCCATCGATTGATAAGGACCGCCTTCGGTAGAAGGATTAACGGGATCTGCCAACGAATAAATATATCCGTATTTATCGATTGTGATATTTTGAAGATATGCGCGAATCCAATTCATCGCGTCGTACGTTTGCAAACCGTTTTGAGTACTGTCGAACCATACGAGCGAATCTGCTTCCCAAAGTTTTTGATAGGTAGAACCGCCGCCCATTTTTAAACCGCCGATGGCGTCGTCGCCGTTTCGAATATTACGCGAATAGTAATCGTTTAAGAAAAATTCCATATCCGAATCGGAACAATAAAATTTTAATTCGTCTTCGTAACTGTTAACGTTAAGATACTTAGTACCGGTACTCGAAGAAGATGCGCTGTTTTTCGAGTCGCACGAAACAAACGCCGCGCACGTCATAACAAGCCCTAATATCAAACAAACATATTTATATATTTTTCTCATAATTTTTCTCCTTTATCGCCGCTTTCAACGCTATTTTCGCCATTTTTGCGCCACAAAAGGCTTAACGCGCCGACAATAGACAAAACCGTTATAGGCAATACCGAACTCGAACTTAAAATCGCACTGCCGCAGCCTTTGCTTTTATCTACGTTTTCTTCTTGATAATCTTCTATAGGCGATTCTTGCCCTACGGCAACCCATTGTTTATCGACGCTGCCGTCGGCTTTATGATAACGCGTATATTTATGCGTGCCGACCAATTTTACCATCGTAGGAAATACCATTCCTTCGCGAAGTTCTAACGTATGCAAACCTTCGCTCGAAGGATTACACGATGACGCGGGGCTGAACTCTACAGTAAGCAACGTGCCTCTGTCGTACGAGCCGTGAAACGAAAGCATAACCAAATTTTGAGAATCGTGCACTTTATCTTTATCTAAAATCATCCACTCTTGTAAAGATTTACCGTCTACGATAACGTTATTTAAAATCGAATTGCGCATACCTAAATTAGAAAAATCGGCGCACCACATATCGGTGGGACTGCTAAGTCCTCTTCTTCGCATATCTTTTGCCAAAGTTTCGGCATCGTACTGCACGTTAAATATATATTGTTTAGTAGGTATAATGGGATACACGAAATGGATAAAAAGTTGACGATAATTGTAGTTATCGGAATATACGTCGTGCAAAAGCGTTTCGCCGTATGCATTTTCGCCCGCCAAATCGGGATTACCTACGGCAATAAATTTCGACGCTACCTCGTCATAATAAAACTCGAACGTATTTTCGGTTTCTTCTAACGTAGGCAAGTAAAAACCTTTTTCGATAACTATTCTGTCTTCGCTATTTTCTTTAATCGCGTACTCGAAAGGCTCTTCGGCTTCGTCATACAAGCCCGTTTTAACGTAAATCATCGCACCCGACAGTTTAACTTTTGAATTTACGTCTTGCGATAAAATTTCTAACAGGTCAACGCCGTTTATTTTGACGTGTTCTAACGCTTCGCTTTGAAAATCTTCGATAGTAGAAGTGTTAAACGAGTTTGTTTTTATGGCAAAAGAAACGTAGTTTGATTCTTCGTCTATATCATATTCCTCTAACCATAAAACCTGCAATGCTTTCGTTTCGGCATTCGCCGTTATCGATTGCGTTTTATACGTTAACGCAACGCCGAACACCGCACATGCAATGCATAAAAACGCACACATATGGCACACAATTTTTTTGATCATACGATCCTCCTTATTTATTAATTTTATACCTAAACTTTTAGGTTAACGCCTAATTAAATTGTTTTTATTAAAAACGTATTGACTTTTTTTGCTTATTGTACTATACTACAAATTATGAATACATTACGTTTTTCTATTAAGAATATGAAGCACAACGCAACCGAGCAGCCGCCGTTTCATTTGATTCGCCCCGAGGGGTTAGACGAATATCTTTTGCTCCTTTTTAAGTCTAAAGGAGAACTTGTCGTCAA
>CAYTNZ010000100.1:0-4004 GCA_964439285.1 uncultured Clostridia bacterium
GAAAAAAAACGGTTATCACTTTCTAAACATATGCGCAGGGCATCTAAAATTCCTCTCGTTCGCGGCGTGGTTAACTTTGTTTCGTCGCTGACTTCGGGCTCTAAAATTTTAATGCGTAGCGCGGAAGTATACGGAGATACCGACGAGCCTTCGAAATTCGAAATATGGTGTCAAGACAAATTACATATTAACGTGATGGCTATAATTTCGGTTTTCGCTACTATTTTAGGCGTAGCGCTTGCGGTAGGGCTTTTCGTCGCGTTGCCTATGTTTTTGGCAAATTTAATATTTTCGAAAGATTTGCGTTTCGGAAACGTTTGGTACAATTTAACGCAAGGCGGATTGCGACTTGCTATTTTCGTCGTATATATATTGCTCGTATCGCTGATGAAAGACATACGCCGCGTGTTTATGTATCACGGCGCCGAACATAAAACCATTACGTGCTTTGAAAAAGGATTGGAACTTACTCCCGAAAACGCGAAAAATTGTTCGCGTATTCACGACAGATGCGGCACTACGTTTATGTTTTTGGTTATGGCTATTTCAATCGTGGTGTTTTCAATTATAAATTGGCTGTGCGACGAGTATTTGAATATTTTCGTGTTCAGTAGCGCTGTGAATTATATTATTCAATTCGCCGTAAAAATTCTGTTTATACCCTTTGTTGCGGGGCTTTCTTACGAAATTTTAAAACTTTTGTCGAAATCGCAGAGTAAAATACTTTTGCCCATAAAAGCACCGGGATTTTTATTGCAGCGTTTAACCACGCGCGAACCCGACGAGAGTATGATAGAGGTTGCCATAGCCGCGTTTAAGGCGGTTTACGAAATGGACGAAAATCCCGAAATACAAAGTACCGATTTTGTCGTTTCTATGACGATTAAAAAATATTTAGAAACGTTAAAATCTAAATTTGCCGCCGAAGGCATCGACGAGAGCGATGCCGAATGGCTCGTTTCTTGCGTAAACGGCATACCGCGCAGCGAACTTGCGACAGCCGAAAAAATGTTCGTGCCGAGCGAAGTTAAAAAGATGGACGATATCGCCGCCGAAAGAATTTCGGGCAGACCTTTATGGTATATTATAGGCGATACCGAGTTTTACGGATATAAATTAAAAGTTGACGAAAGGGTGTTGATTCCTCGCCCCGAAACCGAACTTTTAGCCGAAATCGCAATAAAAACTTACGAAGAAGGCGATAAAGTTCTCGATTTGTGCACGGGCAGCGGTGCTATAGCCATTGCCGTGGCAAAAGAAAAAAATATTTCGGTTACCGCGGCGGATATCAGTATAGACGCTTTAACTTTGGCTGAACAGAACGCGAAAACCAACAATGCAGACGTAAAATTTATCGAAAGCGATTTGTTTTCGAAAATAAAGGGTAAATATAATATAATAACGTGTAATCCGCCTTATATTAAGAGCGCGGATATGGCAACTTTGCAAAAAGAAGTAAAACACGAACCTACGCTTGCTCTCGACGGCGGCGAAGACGGGCTCGAGTTTTATAGACTTCTTGCGAAAGAAGCGCCTAAACATCTCGTTCGCGGCGGCGTTATAATTATGGAATGCGGCGAAGGACAGGCTCAGGAAATAGTAAAAATGTTCGCAAAGTTCGATTACACTATGGTAACGCGCGATTTAGAAGGCGTCGAAAGAATAGTTCGCGCCGTATATTAAGCGAAAACGGAGATAATATGATTAAAAAACTTGACGATATACTTGCAAAATACCGTCTTTTGTCCGAACAAATGGCGGACCCCGAAATAATTTCGGATACTGAAAAGTGGACTAAATGCGCGAAAGAGCATTCGGATATTTCCGAAACCGCCGAAAAGTATTTGGAATATAAAAAGGTCGAAAAGGAAATGAACGACGCGTTTGCCGCCGCAGAAACGGAAAGCGATGCCGAAATGAAGGATATGCTTGTAGAAGAAGGGTACGCGTGCAAACAAAAACTTGCCGAAATTTACGGCGAACTGAGAATTCTTTTATTGCCTAAAGATAAAAACGACGAACGTAACGTAGTAATGGAAATACGCGGCGGTGCGGGCGGCGAAGAAGCCAACCTTTTCGCGGCGGAACTATTTAGAATGTATCAACATTACGTAGACGCGATGCGTTGGAAACTCGAAATTATCGATTTAAACGATACGGAACTCGGCGGAATGAAAGAAGTCGTTTTTTCCGTTTCGGGTAAGGGCGTTTATTCGAAACTTAAATACGAGAGCGGCGTTCACAGGGTGCAAAGAGTTCCCGAAACGGAATCGCAAGGCAGGGTTCACACGTCTACGGTTACGGTAGCGGTGCTTCCCGAGGCGGAGGATGTAGACGTCGAAATAAACGAAAAAGATTTAAAAATAGATACTTACCGTTCGGGCGGTGCGGGCGGTCAGCACGTAAATAAAACAGAGAGCAGTATACGTATGACGCACTTGCCTACGGGCATCGTGGTTACCTGTCAAGACGAGCGTTCTCAAATAAAAAATCGCGAAAAGGCGATGAAGGTATTAAAGAGCCGTCTTTACGATTATTACAACACTAAATATCAAAGCGAATATTCGCAAAACAGAAAAAGTCAGGTAGGAACAGGCGACAGAAGCGAAAGAATTCGTACCTATAACTTCCCGCAAAACAGAGTTACCGACCATAGAATAGGGCTTACTCTTTATTCGCTCGATAATTTTATGCTCGGCGATATTTCTCAAATGCTCGAAAGTCTTGCCATTGCCGACAGAGAAGCGCAACTGTCTTCCGCGGAAGAATAATACGGCGTTTTAGTTTTAATACAAAAGTTATATTTTTTTTACTGAGGTTAAATATATGTCAATTTCTAAAAAAATATCTTCTATTTCACCTTCTTTAACACTCGCGATTACCGCTAAAGCAAAAGCAATGAAAGCGGAAGGAAAATCGGTAATAGGCTTCGGAGCGGGCGAGCCCGATTTTAATACTCCTAAGCATATTATAGATGCCGCCAAAGCCGCTCTCGATAAGGGAATGACTAAATATACGCCTTCTTCCGGCGTTTTGGAATTACGCAAAAAAATTGCTCAAAAAATTAAAAAAGATAAAAATCTCGATTACGATTATACGCAAATTATAGTATCGTCGGGTGCAAAACATTCTATTTACAATGCAATGTTCGCGCTCTTAGAAGACGGCGACGAGGTTATTATCCCCACTCCTTATTGGCTTACTTATCCGGAACTCGTAAAAGTTTGCGGCGGCGTAAGCGTATTCGTAGAGGGTAAAAAAGAAAACGGTTTTAAAGTTTCGCCCGAAGACATAAAAAAGGCTATTACACCCAAAACGAAAATGCTCGTTTTTAACTCTCCTTCTAACCCTACGGGCGCGGTTTACAGCGAAGAAGAAATTCGTGCGATTGCGAAAGTAGTCGAAGACGCCGGCATTTACGTGCTCGACGACGAAATATACTCTAAACTTATTTACGACGGAGTAAAACATTTTTCGATAGCGTCCGTCAGCGAAAAAGTAAAAGAAAAAACTATAATTATCGACGGCGTATCGAAAACGTACGCAATGACGGGTTGGCGTATCGGCTGGCTCGCTGCTCCTAAAGACGTTGCTAAGGCAATTGACTCTTTCCAAAGCCACGCAACTTCGAATCCTTCGTCTATTTCGCAATATGCGACCATCGCCGCTCTTGACGGCAGCGAAGATGAATTGAATGCGATGATTGAAATTTTTAACGACAGAAGAAAGTTTATGATAGAGCGTATCCGTCAAATCGACGGCATCGATTTAATCGTTCCTCACGGTGCTTTTTACATTATGCTCGTCGTTAAAAATCTTTTCGGAAAAACTTATAACGGCAAGGTTATCGGCGGTTCTTTAGACGTTGCCGATATGCTGCTCGAAAAGGGCGTTGCCGTAATTCCGGGTATCGCTTTCGGCGACGACGAATGCGTACGCCTTTCTTACGCGATTTCTAAAGAAGATATCGCCGAAGGCTTAAATCGTATCGAAGCGTTTGTCAA
>CAYTNZ010000101.1:0-2027 GCA_964439285.1 uncultured Clostridia bacterium
AAGCGGAAAAAGTTTAGGATGCGTGTTTAAAAATCCGCCCGATATTTCCGCAGGTAAACTAATTGACGATGCAGGGTGGAAAGGGTATTGTTTAGGCGGCGTAAAAGTATCGAACGCGCACGCCAATTTTTTAATTAATACGGGCGGAGCGACCGCCGACGATTTTTTAAAACTCGTAAAACTTATTCAAAATGACGTGAAAAATAAAACGGGCGTGTTTTTAGAACGCGAGTTTTGCTACATAGGAGATTAAAATATGTTACTTACGGGCGATTATCATACCCATACCGTTTACAGCCACGGGAAGGGAACGGTGCTCGAAAACGCCGAACAGGCAAAAAAAATAGGCTTAAAAGAGTTGGCTATTTCAGACCATGGTTTCGACCAAATGGCTTTCGGGTTGCGACATAAAAAAATCGACGCGTTAAAAAACGATATTAAAAACGCCGAGAATAAAACGGGTATTAATGTGTATTTGGGAATAGAAGCAAATCTTTGCAGCGAAAGCGGCGACACCGATTTATCGGAAGAAGATTACAAAGATTTCGACGTGTACCTTATGGGAATACATCGCTTTGTCGCATTCAGTAATATAACGAGTTGGTATAATATTTTTTGGCGCAATTATTATCATACCGCGGTTACGAAAAAACCGCCCGAAAATTTAATTAAATTTAATACTGCGGCGTATATAAACGCAATAAAAAAACATCCTATCGACGCTATTACTCATTTAAACTTTCTTTGTTTTTGCGACGTTGTCGAGGTCGCGAAAGCGGCTCGCGATTACGGTACTTATATAGAGTTGAATTCGAAAAAAATTCATTTAAACGACGATGAACTTGAAAAAGTAAGAGATACCGGAGTTAGATTTATTATAAATTCGGACGCTCATTCGATTGACAGAATCGGCGATACGCGCCTTGTAGAAGAACAACTCTCAAGGGTTTGCATTCCTCAAGAGCGAATCGACAATATTAACGGAAAAACGCCGAATTTTAGATTTAAAGAATATAAATTAAAAAATTTATAACGGGTAAAAAAGGTGAATTTTACTTACGAAATAAAAAAAGAAATAGTTAAATCGGGGTTTGATAATTCTTGTTGCAATACCGCCGCTCTTTCCGCTTTTTTACGAACGACGGGAAGTATTATAACGCGCGGAAGTTACGTCGGGTTCGAAATCGTAACCGAAAACGAAATAGTCGCCGAATATTTCGTCGAACAAATCGAAAATATGTACGGCGAAGAACTTAAAATTATTGAAATAGGCACAGATAATCGAAACGGAAAGGACAGGCTCGTTTTTAATTGTATAGACGAGCGTTCGTTATTCGTGTTGCAAGAATTGGGTATCGCGGAGTTTAACGGCAACGGTATTAATCTTAAAATGGATATAGATTCGTATCTTATCGAAAACGTTTGTTGCTGTAAAGCGTATATAAAAGGGGCGTTTTTAGGTAGCGGAAGTTGTACGATTCCAAAAGACGACGAATCGAGTTCGGGTTATCATCTCGAAGTCGTTTTTTCGGGGAAAACGCTTGCCGACGGATTTTGCGAATTGCTTGCGCAATTCGATATACTTGCAAAATGCGTGCAAAGAAAAAATTCTTTCGTAGTATACCTTAAAAGCAAAGACAGTATTTCCGATTTTCTCGAATTGTGCGGCGCGCAATCTTCTTTGGAAAAGTTAGAGGAACTAACCGAAAAACGCGATATGCGCAATAATATTAACAGAGTTTCGAATTGTATGCAAAACAATATCGATAAAAGTGTGCTTGCGTCAGTAAAACAAATACGCGCGATAGAAGCAATCGATAGTGCGATAGGGGTAAACTCGCTTGACGAATCGTTGAAAATCGTTGCAAAAGCAAGACTTGGCGATGCCGAAGCCTCGCTTAAAGAACTTGCCGAAATGCTTAATATAAGTAAAAGTTGTTTGAATCACAGATTGAGAAAATTAGTTAAAATAGCCGAAGATTTATCCGAATAAAAAAATATAATTTGAACACAATAATCTCAAAGGA
>CAYTNZ010000101.1:2037-3847 GCA_964439285.1 uncultured Clostridia bacterium
AAATACAAAAGTTACAGAGGGTATTATGACCGATTTCGTTCATTTACATGTACATACAGAATACAGTTTATTAGACGGCGCTTGTAAGGTTGACGATTTAATAGATCATTGCGTTAAAAACAATATAAAATCGATTGCGATTACCGACCATGGCAATATGTACGCAACTTTATATTTTGCCGAACTATGCAAAAAAAATAAAATTCAGGCGATAATCGGTTGCGAACTTTATATGACGCAAGATTATAAAGACAAAAGCGCGAATACCGATTTCGAGCATTTGGTGTTGCTTGCGAAAAATAAAGTAGGGTATAAAAATCTCGTAAAACTCGATTCGATTGCTTACGTTGACGGGTTTTATTATAAACCGCGTTGCGATTATAAAACTTTAAAAGAACACAGCGAAGGTCTTGTTTGTTTATCCGCTTGCCTTGCAGGGCGTTTGCCTAAATTGTTGCTACGCGGCGAATATGAAAAGGCAAAAGAGCACGCTCTCGAGATGAAAGAGATTTTCGGCGAAGATTATTACGTCGAAATTCAAGACCACGGACTAGAAGAACAAAGAAGGGTTTTGCCGCTTTTGATTAAACTTGCGAGAGAATTGGATATTCCTATCGTAGCAACCAACGACGTGCATTATATAAACAAAGAAGATTGGGAAATGCAGGACGTTTTGATGTGTATTCAAATGAAGAAAACCATCGACGACCCTAAACGAATGAAGTTCGAAAGTAAAGAGTTTTATTTAAAAACAGGCGACGAAATGGCGGCGCTTTTTCCTAATTTTCCCGACGCAATCGAAAATACGATAAAAATTGCGGCAAAATGCAACGAGCCGTGTTTCGATTTAAAAGATAACGGCGACCCCGTTAAAGATATGTCGTTAATCCCCGGATACACTCCCGACGACGGTTCCGACCCGAGAGATTATTTGCAAAAATTAACGTGGGACGGGCTTGTCAGACGTTACGGTGCAATCACTCCCGAAGTAAAAGCGAGAGCCGATTACGAACTTAAAATAGTCATCGGAATGGGTTTTGCCGAATACTATTTGATAGTTATGGACTTTATTCGTTGGGCGAAAGACCACGGTATTCCCGTAGGTCCGGGGCGCGGTAGCGGTGCGGCGAGTATTATCGCTTACGCTATTGGTATTACCGATATCGACCCTTTAAAATACGATTTATTCTTCGAGCGTTTTTTAAATCCCGACCGTGTAAGTATGCCGGATTTCGATATAGACTTTTGTAACGAAAGACGTCCTGAAGTAATAGAATATGTGCGCGATAAATATCATCCCGAAAACGTTGCGCAGATTGTAACTTTCGGTACTTTGGCTTCGAAAGCGGCAATTAAAGACGTTGGCAGAGTACTACGCGTGCCGTATTCGGAAACAGATAAGGTTACGAAGATAATGGACGGTAAGTCTACCATCGGCGAACTTTTAGGTTTTAAACTCGAAAAATTGCAAAAACAATTGGCGGACCCCGAACTTTCCGAAGATAAGCGCGTCGATATTATGAAAAAAATCGACGAGCAGCAGCAAAAGCGTAACGCCGATTTTATCGATTTATATAACAACGACGAGGCTTTGCACAGAGTTATCGATATGGCTTTAAAACTCGAAGGTATGCCGCGACAAACTTCTATGCACGCTGCCGGTGTAGTTATATGCAGACAGCCTATAGCCGATAACGTTCCGCTTTCGCGAAACGGCGAAGATATTACCACGCAGTTCGATATGAAAGAGGTTGAGTCTATCGGTATGTTAAAGATGGACTTTTTGGCGTTGACAACTCTTACGGATATT
>CAYTNZ010000102.1:0-3787 GCA_964439285.1 uncultured Clostridia bacterium
TTGGTTTCCGCCTTGGTTGCCGCCTTGGTTGCCGCCTTGATTATCGTTTACCACTTCTTCAAACTCAACGCTGATAGAAGTATTTTCGCTAATCGTGAGCGAAAGTTTGCCGTCCTCAAGCGTTGCGTCGCTTCCGTTTACCTTAACCGATTTTACCTTCCAGCCGTCTGCCGCGGTAACGTTTACGGTTATAACGGTATCTTTAACGACCGAATCTTCGGGAACGCCCGTTACCGTGCCGCTACCCGTTTTGCTTACGCTTACTTTATATTTATCTACCTTTTGAGTATTGTAAATGTGCAAATCTGAAAGGGTAAGTTTAGTTTTCAAAAGCATAATTTGGAAAGAGTTATTATCTGCAACGTTGAAAAGCGAACCGAAAACTTCGCTTTCGTCTGATTTATCTACGACTTTAACCCCGTCAATCCAAGCGGTAATCTCTGTTCCTATAACTTCCATCGCAAAGTAATGAGTTAATCCGTCTACAACGTTTACGTCGGTAACGATTGCGATTTTTTTAGTTTTAGCATCTCTGTCGTAATGTACGTATATCTCCGTTCTGTCTTGATAAATACGGAATTCTATACCCGACGGGTTAGAATAGAACGCGGTTGCGGGAGCAGCCGTTCTGAATAATATCGCCGTAACCCAGTCG
The DNA here is from genome assembly GCA_964439285.1 of uncultured Clostridia bacterium. Lineage (GTDB taxonomy): Bacteria > Bacillota > Clostridia > Christensenellales > Borkfalkiaceae > Borkfalkia. The sequence goes on from CAYTNZ010000102.1 coordinate 656, forward strand.
TTCGAGGTGGTTTCGTTAACTTTAAGCCCGAACTTAATTGCATTCATCGAATAATTCGTAGCGGGCGAATCGCCGTTCATAGGGAAATAAACGGGCATACTACCTAAACCGTCAAGAACGAAATTATTGTTATTCGAAGTTAAAGTATCGGTAATCGAAGGATCGCAACCTAATATATAGGTAAGTTCTTTATTCGCATCGAAAGTAGGCATACCGTCGGGAACGGAAGGAACTATTACAGTAACGGTAGCGGTTGCCGTAACTTCGGCATTTACGTTAGAAGTTATAGTAATAGTAGTTTCGCCTGCGGCAACAGCGGTAAGTTTGCCGTTTTCGTAAGTTACTTTTGAAGTATCGGTAACGGTTACGGTAAACTCGTCGTCCGCCGCCACGGGAGTTACGGAATACGCAAAAGTTTTAACGTCGCCTACTTCGAGTTTTATATTAGAAACCGCAACGTCGGTAGCGTTTAAAGGCGCGGCGGTTATTTCGCAAGTAACCGTAACGGTAGAATCGGCAACGCAAGTTGCGGTAATTGTTGCCGTACCGCTGCTTGCAACTACCGTAACCAATCCGTTTTCGACGGTTGCAACGTTTTCGTTACTCGTTGACCAAGTAACCGCGTTATTGGTGGTATTGTCGGGAATTACCGTTGCAGCCAACTGCAACGTTTGAGTTTTAGAAAGAGTTGCCGCGTTTTGATTAAGAGTAACGCTTGTAGGTAAAACCACGTTAGACGCTACTATAACGTCATAAGTACCCTTAACGCCCGTCGCGGTGGCGGCGGTAATCGTAACGTTTCCTTCCGAAACGCCGGTTACAACGCCGTTATTATCTACCGTAGCAACGTCGTTATTGCTCGAGGTCCACGAAGTTATTTGAGTTGTAGCAGCCGCAGGTTTTACCGTGGCGGTAAGAGCGAGAGTTTCGGTCATTTTAACTGTATTTACAGAATCTGCCGCTGTTACTTCAACACTCGTTGCGGTGTAGCCGTAAGCAGGAGAGTCGATAACCGCATTGCATTGATTTACAAAAAATCCGAATTGTCCGTTTGCGTTTAAATCCGTTAACTGAACGGTATAACTATCGTTGTCAATCCAGAGAGTTACGATTTTATTAGCGTCGTCGATAATAATTTCGAGTACGTGCGAATTGCCGTCTGTTAAATTAACGCCTTCGGCATAGTTCTTGTTTTCGTTACAAAAAACAAAATAAGTTTTATGCAATCTTACCCAAACCGAATTATCGGCTAACGCCCAAGGCGCGCTTCCGTGTCCTCTTACGTCAAAAGTAAAATAAAAGTCGGCGCCTTCGTCTACGGTTGAAACGGTAAGAACAACCTTATATCTGTTTGCGGCTATATCCACATTAGCAGACGGTCTGTTTGCAAATTCGTTTGCCGATTGTCCCGATTCGCTAATAGTGAACTTTGTACCGTCAAAATTATTTTCGGCATCATTAGTCCACCAATTACCGTACACTGTTAAAGTATCGGTGTTAATAGGTTTTTCGGCGAGAGCGTTAAATGCTATGCCCAAAGATAAAGCAAGTAGCGCTACAAGCGTTAAAACCAAGAGTTTAAAGTTTCTTTTCATATAATTTTCCTCCTTTTGGAATTTACGCTATAATTATATATCTTGATAAATCGTTTGTATATAGCAAATTCGCTTTATATATTCACATTTCGCTTATTTATAAGTGCTTAAAGGTCGTTTTTGTATGTTTTTAGTCGGTTTTGTTATTGGCGATAACGTCGCACCAATAAAAATTTTTATCTGCTTTTTTATTGTTTTTATCGTATAACGAAGAACGATATTCCGTAGGCGACATACCCGTTTTTTTCTTAAAAATTCTGCTAAAATAATTTACGTTTTCGTACCCTACTTTTTCGGCTATTTCAGAAACGCTTAACTTACCTTCTTCTAAAAAATACTTAGCCTCGTTTATTCGCTTGCTTATAAGGTACTCGCGCGGCGAAACGCCGTTCACTTTATGAAAAATTTTACGCATTTGCGCAGGACTTAACCCCGACTGCTCGGCAAGTTCGCCTATATAAATTTTTTCGTTATACGCACCCGATAAAACTTGAGTAAATTGAGTAATAGAATTGTTTTTTACGTTTTTACTACTCGTTATTTGCGAATTTTCTTGCATTAAATATGCAAAAAGCGTTAACATATCCGCCTTTAAAAGCAACTCGTTTTCAAGTTTTTGATTTTTAAAATGCTCTAAAAGTTTACTTAAAAGCAAAAGGTATTTTGCACCGTTTTGCACGGTTATTTTAAAAGGAAGATTTATTCCTATCGGCTCGAAAATAGGTCTGTTGCTTAAAGATATGTTAGGTTCTACCTTTTTTTCGTGCTTTCGTATAGGCAAAACGTACTCGTCGTAAGTAGAAAAATCGTTTACGCCGTCGAACAAAAAAAAGTCGAAATGGATATTATAGTATTTTATAACCGAACTTTTCGCTAAGCGTTGGTGCCATTTTAAAGGGCGCATAACGTGCAAATCGCCTGCGTTAAGCAATATGCTGTTATCTTCGGTTATAACTTCTATTTCTCCTTCGACTACATAATAAATTTCGTAATCGTATAACATACGCCACGGCACGTAAAAATTTTCTTTAGGCGTGTCGATATAACTTACAAGGCGAACGTGCGGCGAAATTTTATTCGTTTCTATTTGTTTAATTTCCAAAACAATTTTCTCCTTATCCGATAAATGTAATTTGTTGGCTATAAAATAGCCAACAAAGGGATATCCCTTTGTTTTTTTCAAAAAGCGTTGCGCTTAGTTTGACAATTCACTTCGTTTTAAACTGCTCTTTTTAATTTTAATACTTTATTTTTAATTTGTATATACATTTTTTGATTATAATAAGCACTTTTCGCTTATTTTTTAATCTTTTTTGCTTTTTTACGGCACTTTTTAATATATTAAGCCCCCATCACTCGTTCTTATATATACAAAAAGCACGTTACATAAATTGCAACGCGCTTTTTGTGCATACTATTCACGATTTTAGTTTTTATTTTTAAGGACAAATCACGTCCGAAATTATTTTATTATCGATTTGTCCGTCGATATTTTCGATAACTTTAACGTCTGATATGCAACCTTTTAAAATAAAGT
>CAYTNZ010000103.1:0-3724 GCA_964439285.1 uncultured Clostridia bacterium
ACGATATAAGGGCTTAGGCGAAATGAATAAAGAGCAGTTATGGGATACGACAATGAACCCTGCAACTCGAACTTTACTTCGCGTTACGATGAAAGATGCCGTAGAGGCAGACGAAATGTTCTCGCTCCTTATGGGCGAAAAACCCGAATTGCGTCGTCAATTTATTGAAGAAAACGCAAAACTTGTTGCCGAATTAGATATTTGAGGTAAATTATAATGGCTAAAAAAGAAACAAGTCCTGAACTTACCGAAGAGTTTAAAAAAACTCTTGCTATGACTAATATGATTAACGTCGAGGTTGACGACGAACTTAAAAAATCGTTTATAGCGTACGCTATGGCGGTTAACGTAAGCCGTGCCATTCCCGACGTTCGCGACGGCTTAAAACCCGTTCATCGCCGTATTTTATACTCTATGCACGAAATGGGGCTTTACAACGAAAAAGCTTATAGAAAATGCGCGCGTATAGTCGGCGACGTTTTAGGTAAATACCATCCGCACGGCGACTCTGCCGTTTACGACGCGCTCGTTCGTCTTGCACAAGACTTTACCATAAATTTTCCGCTTGTAGACGGACACGGAAACTTCGGTTCGGTTGACGGGGATCCGCCCGCGGCAATGCGTTATACCGAAGCGAGAATGTCTAAACTTGCGGCTGAAATGCTTAGAGATTTAGATAAAGAAACGGTTGATTATTATCCAACGTTCGACGATACTTCGATGCAACCTTGCGTGTTGCCTTCTCGTTTTCCTAACCTTTTGGTAAACGGCAGCGACGGTATTGCCGTAGGTATGGCGACCAATATTCCGCCGCATAATTTAGCGGAAGTAAGCGCTGCGGTAATCGCTCAAATAGACAATCCCGAAATCACCGTCGAAGAATTGATGGAATACGTTCCTGCTCCCGACTTTCCCACGGGCGCGATTTTGATGGGTAGAGCGGGCGTAAAACGCGCTTATCGCACAGGTAGAGGCAATTACGTTTTACGCGCCAAATGCGAAATCGAAGATTACAATTCGGGCAATACCGTTCGTTCGCGAATTATAGTTACCGAAATTCCTTATCAAGTAAATAAAGCGCGTTTGATAGAACATATCGCGGACCTTGTTAAAGAAAAACGAATAGAAGGTATTTCGGATATTCGAGAAGAATCCGACCGCGACGGTATGCGTATAGTTATCGAAATAAAAAAAGACGCAAATCCTCAGGTCGTATTAAACTTATTGTATAAACACACGTCGTTGCAAACGTCAAACGGCATTACGTTGCTTGCGTTGGTAGACGGCGAGCCAAAAGTTTTAAATTTAAAAGAAATTATCCATTACTATATCAAGCACCAAATCGACGTAATCGTTCGTCGCACGAAGTTCGATTTAAACAAGGCAGAGGAGCGTGCTCATATAGTAAGCGGTCTTGTTCTCGCGCTTGCGAATATCGACGAAGTAATCGCTATAATCAAAGGTTCGAGTGATAAATTCGTCGCAATCGAAAAATTGATGCAAACGTTCGAGCTTTCGGATAAACAAGCGAATGCAATTATGGAAATGCGTTTGCAGCGTTTAACCTCTCTCGAAGTAGAAAAGTTAGAAGAAGAACTTCGTCAACTTCAAGCAACCATTGCCGACCTTAAAGATATTCTTGCGAACGAGTCGAGAGTGCTCGATATTATCAAAAACGATTTGCGCGTTATTATGGAAAAATATCCTTCGGAGCGTAAAACCGAACTTTCTTACGACTACGGCGAAATAGATATCGAAGACTTAATCGAAAAAGAAGACGTCGTTATCACGATGACTCATTCGGGTTATATCAAACGTCAACCTATCGCCGAATATAAAGCGCAACGCAGAGGCGGTATGGGTATAACTGCGCATAAACCGAAAGACGAAGACTTTGTCGAAAAATTATTTATTTCTTCGACTCACGATAATATTTTGTTCTTCTCGAGTTTGGGTAAGGTTTATTCTATTAAGGCTTACGAAATTCCCGAAGCACAGCGTCAGGCACGCGGCAGAGCGATTGTAAATTTATTGCAAATAGAGCAAACCGAAAAAATTACCGCAATAATTCCGCTATCCGAAAATACCGAAGGCTTTATCGCTATGGCTACTAAGAACGGACTTATTAAAAAGACCTCACTCGAAGAATTTGCAAGTATTCGAAAAGTCGGTAAAATCGCGATTAAAATTACCGAAGATGACGAACTTATATCCGTTCAATTCACAACCGGCGAAGACGAACTTATTATTGCGTCGAGAGAAGGTAAGTGTATAAGATTCAGCGAAAAAGACGTTCGCCCGATGGGCAGAGACACCCAAGGCGTTAAAGCGATGAATCTTAATAAAGACGATTATCTCGTAGATATGTTAATCGTTAAACCCGACCACGAAATTTTAACGCTTACGTCTAACGGCTACGGTAAACGTTCCGACGTTGAAGATTATAGACTTCAAGGCAGAAACGGTAAAGGTATTAAGGCAGGCGTATTTAACGAAAAAACCGGATATTTGGTAAATCTTAAAATAGTTAACGAGCAAGAAGATATTATGATTATTTCGAACAACGGAACTATTATAAGAATGCACGTATCGGATATATCGAAAATCGGTAGAAACACTCAGGGCGTAAGAGTTATGCGTATGAAAGACAGCGAAGTTGCAACCGTTGCCGTTGCTCCCAAAGATGAAGACGAGGACGAATCTGTCGAGCCTACAACCGCTGACGAAGACGACGTAAATTCGTTAAACGAAAACGATAGCGTTGATAAGATTGAACAAGATACGCAATCGCCCGAAAACGAATAATATTCGATTTAAGTATTTTACTAAAATTTAAAAAGTATTTTTTATTCGCTATAAATAGTACAAAGCAAAACGCCCGAAGGATTTACCTTCGGGCGTTTTGCTTTGTATAAGTACGTTTTATTTATTGAATTTATCGGTATACGTGCGTTTCGGGGTAAGTAATTTATTCGTGAACGAAATGAGCACTCCCGAAAATGGTATGCAAATCATTATTACGCAGATAACGAACATAATTCTTATCCAGTCTAACGTTGCGTAGCCTTCGCCGTAAAACATAGTTGGCAAGAAGTATAGACAAAGAACCGAGCCCGTAATCATTAACGTCAATAAAACCGTTCGGCTGAAATTTAGCGGTAAACACAGTCTGTAAAGCATTACGAGACCTGAAAAAGTTATCATTAAAACGGCAATTTCGTTATAATAATCGGTAAAGTAATCGGGTTGTAAATATCTCATTAAATTTACCGACAGAACGGATAAAACCAAAACGATTGCCCCCGGTAACGATTTTGCTATAACGTGCGATAAAAACTTTCCTTTAACGCGGTCGGTGTTGGGTTGCAACGATAAAAAGAAAGAAGGAACGCCTATAACGAATAATTCTAAAAGCAACATATTATTCGTTTTAAAAGGATAGGGCATCATAGAACAAATTGATATTATCGCAAATACGAGCGTAAACAAAGTTTTCATAAGATAGAGCGAAGAAGAACTCTGTATGTTATTTATAACTCGTCTGCCTTCGTGTACGACTTTTGGCATCGACGCAAAGTTGTTGTCCATAAGAACTAAATGGCTTACGTTTTTTGCCGCTTCGCTGCCCGATGCGACGCTTATTGCACAATCTGCTTCTTTCAGCGCGAGTATATCGTTTACGCCGTCGCCGGTCATAGCAACGGTATTACCCGCGGATTTTATC
>CAYTNZ010000104.1:0-1186 GCA_964439285.1 uncultured Clostridia bacterium
GTCCGTGTTGTCAAAGAAAATATAATCGTTTCCGCAACTCTGCATTTTCGTAAATTTGAGTTTAGTGCGTTCGGTTCTTAATTTGTTTATATCAACAAGTTCGGTATTGTGTTCTGTAAAACGGCTTGCGATTATATCAGCCAACGCGTTTGCGGTATCTAACGACGTAAGAGTGGTAATACCCAAAAGCACCGCGTGATGATGCATTCTTATATAGTCGTCTATCGACTCCATATCAGTTTTGCCCGTATAAACTATATAATCGACTTTACCGTCGTCCATAAGTTTTAATACTTCGTCGCTGTTCGAAAGTCTATCTACGGTAGTAACTTCTATACCGAGCGTACGAATGGTTTCCGCCGTACCTGCCGTTGCGTAAATGTTAAGACCGAGATCCGAAAATTTCTTGGCGAGCCCTAAAATTTCGAACTTGTCGTTATCGTTTATCGTAAAATAAACTCCGACGGGTTTATTTATCGTAGGATGACAAAGTTTAAACCCTGCCGACACCAATCCTTTAAACAACGCTTCTTCTATGGTTTTTCCTATACCTAAAACTTCGCCCGTAGACTTCATTTCAGGACCTAACTGAGAGTTAACGTCGTTAAGTTTCTCGTACGAGAATACAGGAACTTTTACCGCAACGTAAGGCGAATTTTTATAAAGCCCCGTTCCGTAACCGAGTTTTTTAAGTTTAGCGCCTACCATAATACGCGTTGCAAGGTCCACCATAGGCACGCCCGTTACTTTACTTATATAAGGAATTGTACGCGACGCTCTGGGGTTTACTTCTATTACGTATAATTCGTTATTATAGACAAGGAACTGTATATTTATAAGTCCTTTGGTCTTTAACGAAAGCGCAAGTTGAGTCGAGCACTCTATAATCTTTTCGAGCATAATATCGCTAAGATTGTAAGGCGGATAAACCGCGATAGAGTCGCCGCTATGTACGCCCGCGCGTTCGATGTGTTGCATTATCCCCGGGATTAGAACGTCTGTTCCGTCGCTTATAACGTCTACTTCTAATTCTTGTCCCATTAAATACTTATCGCAAAGAACGGGATTTTCGATATGCTGAGCGAGAATAACGTCCATATAACGACTTATATCGCTTTCGGTAAACGCGATAGTCATATTTTGTCCGCCGATTACGTACGACGGGCGAAGAAGTACGGGATATGCG
>CAYTNZ010000104.1:1196-3722 GCA_964439285.1 uncultured Clostridia bacterium
GAGAGTTTCGGCGGCTTTAAGCGCTTCCTCTTTAGTCATAACCGTCAACCCCTTCGGGCGACAAATTCCGAAACGCTCTAAAAGTTCGTCAAAACGTTCTCTGTCCTCTGCCATATCTACGCTGTCAGCCGAAGTTCCGAGTATTCTAACGCCTTTTTTATCGAGATAGTTACAAAGTTTAATCGCCGTTTGACCGCCGAATGTAATTACGACGCCGTAAGGTTTTTCTTTATCGATAACGTTTTGAACGTCTTCGGGGGTAAGCGGTTCGAAATAAAGTCTGTCGGCGGTATCGAAATCGGTCGAAACAGTTTCGGGGTTATTGTTTATAATGATAACTTCGTAGCCGAGTTTTTTCAACGTCCATACGCAATGCACAGAAGAATAGTCGAACTCGATACCTTGTCCTATTCTTATAGGACCAGAACCTATAACTATTATGCGCTTTTTATTGCTCTTTTTGATAAAAGGCGTTGCTTCGTCGTGTTCGTACTCGTCGTAGGTAGAGTAAAAATAAGGTGTTTGCGCCGAAAATTCGCCGGCACAGGTATCCACCATTTTATAAACGGCGCGACGATGATAAGGTATTTTTTGTCCTGAAAGTTTTTCGATTTCGTTATCGGGATAGCCGAGTTTTTTAGCATCGTTATAAAGCGCACGATTAAGTTTTTCAGATTTTAAGCGTTTTTCAAAGTCAACGAGATTTTTAAGTTTATTGATAAACCATCTGTCGATTTTGGTTATCTCGAAAATTTCGTCTACCGAAACTCCTTGTTTTAATGCTTCGAATACGGTAAACAATCTCTCGTCCGAAAGTTTTGTAAGTTCTTTTCGTATATCTTTTCCTTCGTACTTGTTAAGGTTAAGAGACGAAAGCGAAATTTCCGCACCGCGCACCGCTTTCATTATAGCCATTTCGAAACTCGTACCGATAGACATAACTTCGCCGGTCGCTTTCATTCTCGTTCCCAATTCGCGCTTTGCGTAAAGGAATTTATCGAAAGGCCATTTAGGGAATTTTACCACCAAATAATCGATTGCAGGCTCAAAACTCGCATAAGTTATACCCGTAACGTCGTTTTTAATTTCGTCGAGCGTATATCCGAGCGCTATTTTAGAAGTAACCTTTGCAATCGGGAATCCCGTCGCTTTACTTGCCAAGGCGGACGAACGCGAAACTCTGGGATTTACTTCGATTACCGCGTATTCCATAGAATTAGGATTTAAAGCGAACTGACAGTTACAACCGCCTTCTATTTGAAGTTCGGTTATAATTTTAAGCGACGCTTCTCTGAGCATATTATATTCTTTAGAAGAAAGAGTTACGGCAGGCGCGACTACGATAGAATCGCCCGTATGAATACCTACGGGGTCTACGTTTTCCATCGAACAGATAGTAATGCAATTGCCGTGGCTGTCGCGCATCGCTTCGAATTCGATTTCTTTCCAACCGTAAATGTATTTTTCGATAAGTACCTGAGTAATAGGCGAAAGCATTAACCCGTTATGAGATATCGAACGAAGTTCTTCTTCGTTATAAGCAACGCCGCCGCCCGCACCGCCGAGCGTAAACGCAGGACGCACGATTACGGGATACTCTATCTTTTCGGCTATCTTAACGCAATCTTCTACAGTGTAAGCGATGTCCGAAGGAACGCAAGGCTGATTTATCTTTAACATCGTCTGTTTAAACAAATCTCTGTCTTCGGCTTTGTCTATCGCTTCTACGTTCGTGCCTATAAGTTTTACGCCCCATTTATCCAAAAAGCCGTCTTTAGCGAGTTGGCAACCGAAAGTAAGACCGGTTTGTCCGCCTAAAGACGCCAACAAACTGTCGGGACGCTCTTTTATAATTATACGCTTTAACGACTCTATCGTTAAAGGTTCGAGATAAATTTCGTCGGCAAGCGCGCTATCCGTCATTATAGTTGCAGGATTCGAGTTACAAAGCACGACGTTAACGCCCGCGTCTTTAAGCACACGGCACGCTTGAGTGCCGGCATAGTCAAATTCGGCAGCCTGACCGATAACGATAGGTCCTGAACCTATTACCAATACTTTTTTAATGTCGCTTCTTTTAGGCATTAGTTTTTACCTCCGTCGATTATGGTCATAAATTTATCGTATAAATCGTTTGCCTTATCGGGACAAGCGCACGCTTCGGGATTAAACTGAACGGTAAACGCTTTTAATTCGGGATAATCCAAACCTTCGCAAGTATTGTCGTTTACGTTTATAAACGAAAGTTCCGCAACCCCTTGCATAGATTCGGAAACGACCACAAATCCGTGATTTTGTCCCGAAATATATACGTTGCCGCATTTAAGGTCTTTAACGGGTTGGTTAGAACCGCGATGACCGTATTTCATTTTTGCGGTTTGACCGCCCATGGCGAGCGCAAACATCTGATGTCCTAAACCGCTTGCAAACACGGGAACTTTTCCTGCGAGTTTTTTAATGTTTTTAATAATTTCCGTATTTTCGGCAGGATTACCGGGACCGTCCGAAAGTACGACCCCATCGGGA
>CAYTNZ010000105.1:0-3696 GCA_964439285.1 uncultured Clostridia bacterium
CCTTAGGCCGCTCAGCCATCTCTGCAAAACTTACTGTATTATTTTATATTGTTTTATGTGTTTTGTCAACGATTTTTGCACTCGCTTTTTATAATTTTATTAAAAGGGCATCGTTGTTTTTTGAAACGCACGCGATAGTGTAATTATCTACGTATAATCTTGTAATTGAAATGGGTTGTTCTTCATTGCAAAAGTAAATTTTTCCGTTAAAAAATTCTACGTTTTTTAAATCTTTTGCGATAGAAGTGCCTATATATTTTATAAAGGCTTCTTTTGCCGTCCAATGTTCGTAAAAATCGTATGGCGAGTTTATTTCTTTTTGTTCGCGAGCGGAAAATTTTGAAAGTACGGCAATATGTTCTTTTTCGTTTAAAAATTCGCAATCTATGCCGACGCTTGTATCGCTTACGGCAACAGCCAAAAGAGATTCGCTATGCGTAACGTTAAAAAATATTTCGTTTTTTACGTACGGTTTGCCGAAATTCGATTTACAAATTTCGGCGTTTGGTATATTATAGTATTCGTTGAGAATAAATTTTACGAAATCGCTCGATTCAATCTTTTTAAAAGTATAATAAACTGTAACCATATATTTATTATATCACGAAATTTACAAAAATCAAGGAGTTTAAAATGAGTAGGGCAGAATTAGCGAAAACATATTTTTTAAAGGGGTATAATTGCGCTCAGGCGGTGCTGTGCGCGTTTGCCGATATAGTTAAAATAAGCGAAGCGGACGCGATTAAAATTGCCTCGTCTTTCGGTGGTGGAATGGGGCGTATGCGCGAAGTGTGCGGCACCGTAAGCGGAATGTTTATTGCCGCAGGAATGATATTTTACGACGGCGAAAATCCGTCTACAAAGGCAAATAGCGCGCAATATGCGATAGTGCAAGAACTTACAAAGCGCTTTAAAGAAAAAAACGGCAGTATTATTTGTCGCGAGCTTTTATTGGGGATAAATGCCGATTCTTCGCCGAATGCCGAAGCGCGAACAGATGGGTATTATAAAAAACGTCCGTGCGCGGATTTGTGTTACGATGCAGCTGAAATACTCGAAGAATATTTAAAAGAAAACAAAATTATATAAGTTGAAATTTTTGTAAAATTAACGTTTTTTGTTAACTTTAATCGATAACGCGAACCTTTTGAAAAGATTCGCGTTAATTTTTTTCGGGCATATATTTCCAATAGCGTACGGGCATATAACCTTTCGTTTGTTTTTCGTGCGGGCGCTGCGAAATATTTACCGAATTATAATATTCTTTCCATAAATTTTGAAACGCTTGTTCGTAATCGGAAAGATTTACGCTGACTTTTTCGTCGGTGGTTGTAATAACGCATTCTTTGGTATTGTAAAGGGCGGCTATGCGTCTTTTAATGTCGTGAATTACAAACGGCTGATTTTTTAATCTTGCCGTAAAGTGCGGAACTATAAGTTCTAAAATATCGTTATCGGGTTCGAACGGGGCGTAATAAACTCCGTTCGCGCCTTCCATAAATCTTAAAAAGCCTTTAAAATGATGCGCTTCGGCGATTACTTTTTTATGTGCGTCTCTTGCGACGATTACCGCAGGTTCGTTTAAACGCTCTCTGACGGGCGCTTTTAAAGAGATTATTCTCTTTAAATATTCAAATGCTATTTGCTCTTTTTCGCTACTTCCTAAACGCAAAATAAGCGAAATGTCGCGTTCGCCGCGTGTATCGTATAAACGCAATTTTTTTAGTACGCGTTCAGACTTTTCGGTATCGGTTTTAACGTGAATAAGATTACTGTCAAAAGTCAACTGTAAATTTTTCGCCGAAGTTATTATACAATTTTTATCGAGATACGCGTCGAATACGGCGGTGTAAAAGCCGTATGTCGTACCGTCGGTGATATAAACGTTCATAGTTGCCCCGTCAGCGCGCTAAATGCAAGTTCCGGCGTCGAAAACATAGAAAGTTGTTCGTAGTTCGAGTTTTTTTCTTCGATTGCAAGCATATTTTTAACGATGTTTTCGTTTTCGCTTCCGAAAAATTTTCCTTTGCAGGTAATAAAGTGTTTTGCGCGTTTTAATACTATTCTCATTTTTAATAGCGCGTCGAAATCTAATTGAGTATATTTTCTTGCACTCAATATTTTATAAGCGCCGATAGTTCCTATGCCGGGAACGCGAAGTAACATTTCGAGCGGCGCGCTGTTTATCTCTATAGGGAAAAGATGCATATTTTTAAGCGCCCATGCGCATTTAGGGTCGTATTCTTCGGGTAAATTTTCGCCTATGCTCGCTATTTCGTTTGACGAAAACCCGTAAAACCGCATAAGCCAATCTGCTTGATACAGTCTGTGTTCGCGAAGTAAACCTGCGCATTTATCGGGTAACATCGAGTGTTTTACTACGGGTACGTACGCGGAATAATAAACTCTTTTAAGCGAAAGTTTTCTATACATCGCTTCGCTTAATCTTAAAATTTCGCCGTCCGATTCGGGCGATGCGCCTATAATCATTTGCGTTGTTTGTCCTGCCGGCAAAAACTTGGGCTTTTTTATGTTTTTTTCTTCGCCGGACGCTCTTTTTTCGATTGCAAGCTGTTTCATAGGCAAAAGTACGCTTTCTTTGTTTTTTTGCGGCGCGAGAAGTTTTAAACTTCGTTCCGACGGAAATTCTATATTATAACTCATTCTGTCTACGTATTGCGCGGCACGGCTTGTTAAAAGTTTATCTGCGTGGGGTATTCCTTTAAGGTGAATATATCCGTTAAAACGATATATTTTTCGTAATTTTATAACCGTTTCGAGCATACGCTCCATGGTAGAGTCGGGCGAGCCGTCTACGGCGGAAGATAAAAACAAGCCTTCGATATAATTTCGTTTGTAAAAACTTATAACGAGTTCGCAAATTTCGTCGGGCGTTGCCGAGGCACGCGCAACGTCGGCGTCGGTTCGATTAGGACAGTATAAACAATTATATACGCACTTGTTGCTTAAAAGTACTTTTAAAAGAGAAATGCATCTGCCGTCGGGCGTAAAAGAATGACAAATTCCCGCCACGTCGGCGTTGCCTATGCCGTCAGATGTATTTTTTCGTTGCGAGCCTGACGACGAACATGATACGTCGTATTTTGCGCTTTCGGTTAAAATTTTAAGTCTTTCGGTATCTATCATAACACAAAACCTGAACATATGTTTGTATTTTTAATTATAATCGCAATTTTATTAAAAGTCAACGTTTTTAACGAAAAAAATTTTAGATTTTCACTTGTTTTTCATTTATTTATAGTGTTATAATAATATTAGAATGTTATAATAATTTAAACACGTAGTTGGGGAGGATATATAAATGCGCGTATTGATAGTTGACGACGAGGCTATGATTCGCAACGTATTAAAAGAGTACGTAGAGTTCGAAGGATACACCGCTTTCGAGGCAGCCGACGGTATGCAAGCCGTTAAAATGTGTAAAGAAAACGATTACGACATTATTTTGATGGACGTTATGATGCCGATGCTCGACGGGTTTTCGGCGGTTAAAGAAATTCGAAAAATTAAAGATATACCCGTAATTATGCTTTCGGCGAGAAGCGAAGAATACGATAAACTTTTCGGTTTCGAAATGGGTATAGACGATTATGTAACCAAACCTTTTTCGCCAAAAGAAGTTATGGCTCGAATTGCCGCCGTTACCAAGCGTCATAAAGCGGGAAACAGCGGTGT
>CAYTNZ010000106.1:0-3676 GCA_964439285.1 uncultured Clostridia bacterium
ACCCCACACCCGAAAACGAGCAAGAATTTTTTACAAACGAACAAAACGACGTTCCCCTTTCAAACGTAACAAGCGAAAATAATTTTAACGACACCGACAAAAACAAAAATAATCAAAAGACTATCGAATCCGACAACGAAAAATAATTAATTTAATTAAAAAAATTTTTAATTTAAAAGACCGACAAAACAAATTAAACGTACCGAAATATTTTCGGTTTTGTTATATTCGTTTATCGGTCTTTTTTATTTTATCTTAAAACCGTTCGCCCTGCCTACAATTCGCGATATAAGCAAATTATAAACTCGTAACGTTTTTACGACCTTTGCCCCATTTCGAACGAGAAAGCCCCCACGGCTATTTATTGCGACACGACGTCTTTTGCAAAATTCAGGTTTTAAAAAACAAATTTTCTTATTATATATATTATATGTCGCGCGCGTACGCGCGTAATTAAAATTGAACGATAAAAAATTACCGACCGTTGAAGTTACAACGGTCGGTTTTACTATATTTCGGCATTAAGCCGTTTATTCATAATTTTCTTTCGCTCTTTTCTACCATTTCGATAATTTCGCTAATTCTTTCCAAATCGTCGGTGTTGTAATAATCGATATAAATTCTACCCTTTCTGTCGTTACCTATTAAACTTACCTTGGTTTTAAAGGTGTGTTTCATTCGTTCTATCATATCTTTCAATTCGATAGAAACCTGCATTTTCTTTTTATTGTTTTTTTCTTCGATTTCTTCGGGGGTAGCAAAATAATCGCGCACGCTGCGTTCGATATCGCGAACGGACAACCCGTCTTTAATAGCGTCGGTCGCAAGTTTTAACTGCGCGTCTTCAGGCAAAGTTACAAGCGCTCTCGCGTGTCCCGCACTGAGTTTTCCGGACGATACGAGCGAAATAACTTCGGGCGAAAGAGATAAAAGACGTAACGTATTCGTAACGGCAGGACGCGATTTACCTATACGCTCGGCAAGTTCTTCTTGCGTGAGTTTATATTCGTCCATAAGTTGTTTCATCGCGTTAGCCGCTTCAATCGGATTTAAATCTTCGCGTTGTAAATTTTCGATAAGCGAAATTTCTTTAATTTCTCTATCGGTATACGAACGAACGACTACGGGAATTTTTTGTTTTCCCGCCATTTTTGCAGCCCTATAACGACGTTCGCCGGCAATTATCATATATTTGCCGTTTTCCATATTGTTAACGACGATAGGCATAATCAAGCCGTGCTTTTTTATAGAATCGGAAAGTTCTTTTAACGCGTCTTCGTCAAAATGTTTACGGGGCTGATTGGGATTTGCACGAACCAAATCGATATCGACCTCTATCAAGCCTTTAATGTCTTCGGGATATTTATCAACGACTTCTCTGTCGAACGACGCCATCGTAGCGTTTTCGTACGCACTTTCGGTATCCGAAAACAAAGCGGATAATCCTCTACCTAATCCTCTGTTACCTTTCATAAACTCTTCTCCTTTTAGTAAAATTACCGTTTGCTCTGTCTATCGAGATATTCGAGCGACAACGCTTTATATGCTCTCGCGCCTGTACATTTAGGGTCGTGCATCATAATCGGCATACCATAAGACGACGCCTCTACAAGTCTTACGTTTCTCGGCACGACTATTTCGAATAATCGTTTCGTAAAATATTTTTTAATTTCTTCGGCTATTTGTTTAGAAATGAGCGAACGACTGTCGAACATAGTCAAAACAACGCCGTCGATTTCGAGCGACGGATTAAGTTGTTTTTTTACAAGGCTTATAGAATTCATAAGCTGGCTAAGTCCTTCGAGTGCGTAATATTCGCTCTGAATGGGAATTATAACCGAATCGGCACACGCGAGCGCGTTTATTGTTAAAAGACCGAGCGAAGGCGGACAGTCTATCATTACGTAATCGTAACGAGCACGAACTTCGGCAAGTGCGTTTTTAAGAACTTTTTCTCGAGATTTTTTATACACGAGTTCGACTTCTGCCCCTGCCAAATCTATATTCGAAGGCATAAGTTCGAGATTTTCTACATCGGTCGGCATAATGTTATCGGACGCCTTTTCGTCGTCGATTAACACGTTGTAAACCGATTTGTCGAGCGAACTTTTAGAAAAGCCCAACCCCGTAGTAGCATTGCCCTGAGGATCCATATCGACGAGAAGAACGCGTTTGCCTTCCGCCGCGATATACGCCGCCATATTTACGCAAGTCGTCGTTTTACCGACACCGCCCTTTTGGTTTGAAAACGATACGATTTTTCCCATTTCTATCACCGCTTTAGTTTATTTTATATAGTAACTTTATCGATATATTTATCACTTGTAAATTTCAAATATCGACAGCCGCGTTTACTTAAAACAATACCTTTAACGTTTACGAATTACTCGTAATTGTTTTTAAGACCGCTTTAAGTTTACCGTCCATTATTTAGCCGTTGTTTTTATCGTCGGCACTCGAAGAAGTTTCGCCTTTTTCGTCCGCTTTATTTTCTTCGGATTTGCCTTTTTTAGACTTTTCTTTTTCTTCGGCAACCTTAATTTCGTTTTTTAATTTATCGTCGAAACGACGGAACGGATTTTCTTTCGCGTTATTTTCTTGATTATCCATAAACGTTCTGATAGTATCGAGCGATTCGCCTGCCATCAACATATCTACTTCTTCGGTATATATAGTTTCGCGTTCGATTAAAAGTCTTGCCATATTATCGAGAACGGAACGATTTTCGGTAAGCAATTTAACGGCACGAGCATGAGCCTCGTCGATAATCGAATGTACTTCTTCGTCTATCATACTCGCAGTCGCGTCGCTGTACGAGTTGTGCGCACCCATATCTCTGCCTAAAAAGATAGGATTGTCTGAATGATAGGTAACGAGCCCTACCTTTTCGCTCATACCCCATTCCGAAACCATTTTTCTCGCGATATCGGTAACGCGCTGTAAGTCGCTCGACGCTCCCGTGCAAACGTCTTTTATTACGATTTCTTCGGCAACGCGACCGCCCAACGTCATACAAATCATATCTTTTAATTTTTCTTTGCTAATATGATTGTCGTCGTTATCGGGGCGAGTCATGGTATAGCCTGCCGCCATACCTCTCGGGATAATAGAAACTTCTTGAACGGGGTCGCAGTTTTTGCAAAGTCTTGCCAAAATCGCGTGTCCTGCCTCGTGATAAGCGGTAATGCGTTTATCGGATTCGGTAACAAGACGGCTCTTTTTCTGAGGTCCTACGATAACCTTGTTAATACCCTCGTAAAGTTCTTTGTTGCCTATCAATTTTTTGTTTGCGCGAGCCGTTAAAATAGACGCCTCGTTTAAAAGATTTTCTAAATCCGCACCCGAAAAGCCGCTCGTCATTCTTGCAAGAATTTTAAAATTAACGTTCGGTGCAATAGGTTTGTTTCTTGCGTGAACCTTTAAAATAGCCTCTCTGCCGCGCACGTCGGGAAGGTTAACGTATATTTGTCTATCGAAACGTCCCGGACGAAGAAGTGCGGGGTCGAGAATATCTGCACGGTTTGTAGCCGCCATTACGATAATTCCTTCGTTCGTTTCGAAACCGTCCATTTGAACGAGTAATTGGTTTAAGGTTTGTTCACGTTCGTCGTGTCCACCACCTAAACCCGAACCGCGTTGTCTGCCCACCGCATCGATTTCGTCGATAAAAATTATG
>CAYTNZ010000107.1:0-3620 GCA_964439285.1 uncultured Clostridia bacterium
TTGCGATACTTACGCCGCCGTGGCAATGAAACTCCACTATATCTTCGCCCGTAAAACTTTTAGGTGCTTTAAAATATACGCAAAGTCCGAAATCTTTAAAATCGCCGGCATCTATTTCGCCGGGATACATACGATACGGCTCGAAATTACAAACGGCAATTTTGCCCGTCGGCTTAAACATTTTTTCTGCAATTTTCAAAGGACTGTCGCCGCTTATGCGAATTACCGCAACACCGCCTTTCCCTGCCGGTGTGGATATAGCCGATACGTTAGAATTTTTCATTAAACCATCTCTTTTATCAATTTTACTAAAATACTTTTAAATTATAGCACATTTTTTAATTACTTGTCAATTACGAACAATAAAAAAGCGCAAGACGTTATATCTCACGCTGATTTTTTTATGAATTTGAATAAAACACTATAAAAAACTTCTAAATTTTAATTAAAAAAGCCGTCGTCATCGTCGTTGCCGTTATTGTATCCGCTATGAGGCTCTTCCGATTTATTTTCGCTACTTTCACCGTTAGAATACTCGCCGAACGGGTCGTCGGGTTTAGACGCGGAATTTTGAGTGTTTTGCTGCCCGTACTGATTGTTATAAGGATTCGAGTACGGATTGTTGTAGGGGTTGTTGTAAGGGTTTCCGTACGGTCCGTAAGGATTATTTTGCTGTGCGCGACGGATGCGTTCCATACGGTCTTTCATATATTTTTCGTAATCGACGGGTTGATTGTTACGAATTGCGAAAAGCAAAAACGCCGATATAGGCAAAAACGTCGATAAAATAGTAAACACAACGTGTCCGCGCGTGTAGTATTTGCGATAAATAGCGATATATAAAAATACAAAAACAAGAATTTCAATCCAATTAAAAATATAATAAATTATATTGCTTATATTCGCTACGTTATAAATTTTCGATACGCTGTCTACTATATACAAACCGTCTTCTCTGAGTATATAATATCCGCCTTCGATAATATAAATTTGCGGTATATACGAAAGCAAACAAAGCGCGGCGGCAACCAATTCTACGATAAACGCTATAAGCCCTATATTTTTTATTTTAACGTTAAAAAATTTTGTTTCGCCTGCGAGTTTACCTAAAAGATAAGTGCTTGCAAAAGGCACGAAAGCACACCATACGAGTTTGTTTTGCCCCGCTTTTTTCGCCATTGTCATAAGCGCGATTGCTTTAAACGCGTATATTACAAGAAAAATAGCACCCGCGATTATAAGCGCGCCGTAACAACTCATTCGTTGAATTTCTAAATAATTTGCCGTATACGGATCGCATAATTCGAATAACGCTCCGAAAATTTCAAAAAATTCCATAAAATCCTCCTTTTAATAAAAAAGATTATAATCATAATCGACCGCTAAGAGCGTCAGCCCTTTTGCCGATGCGGTTTTACCTAAATGCGAACGATTTTTAGTTTTAAAAGCAAGTTCGATATCCGAAACGCTTCGCTTTTTTAAACCTATTTCAGCAAGCGTACCGGCGATAATTCGCACCATATTGTATAAAAATCCCTTGCCGCAAACTTCGATAATTAAATCTTTACCGCCTAACGACTCTTGTTCTTTTACATCGACAAAAAACACTTCTCTAACCGTGCTTTTAGCCGACGAACCGCTCGCGCAAAAGGCTTTAAAATCGTGTTCGCCCGCAATTAATTTTGCGGCTTGTTTAATTAAATTTATATCTACGTTACCCTTTAATTGAGTTGCGTATCGCTCTTTTAAAGGATTTTGTCTTTCGTCTAAATAAAAAGAATAACGATAAGTTTTATTTTTTGCGCTACGACAAGCGTCGAACGTATCGTCTGCTTTCGCGCTCTTTAAAACCCTGATATTATCGGGAAGATGCCTGTTCAACGCATCGGCGATTTTTTCGGGTTTTACGTTTGAATTTTGCAAATCGAACGAACAAACCTGCCCCGCGGCATGCACGCCGGCATCCGTTCGACCGCTCCCCGTTATTCTCACTTTTTCGGAAAACGCCGAAAACACGGCTGTTTCTAAATAATTTTGAACGCTTTGCGCGTTAGTCTGCACTTGCCAACCCGACACGTTCGTCCCGTCGTAACTTACCAATAAAGCAACTTTCATTTTTTCCTCAATTAAACCAAGCGAGAAATGTAAATTCACCGCCGAAACGCATATTTATAAAAACGATGCCCGTTATCAAGCCTGCAATTCCTAAAAAGCCTAACAGATCGCGCCAAGTAAACGTGAGTTTTTTGTATTTCGTTCTGCCCTTAGAACCGCTGTAACAACGCGCGTCCATTGCCGAACCCAAATCTTCGGCGCGCCTGAACGCGCTTACGAGCAAAGGTATTAAAATAGGAATAGTCGCCTTTGCTTTTTTAATAAGTCCGCCCGTTTCGAAATTTGCGCCGCGCGCTTTTTGAGCGCTTATTATTCTGTTCGTTTCGTCGGTAAGAGTAGGAATAAATCTAAGCGCTATACTCATAATAAGCGCAAGTTCGTGCACGGGAAAACGTATCCATTTTAAAGGAGTAAGCAAACTTTCTATTCCGTCGGTAAGAGAAACGGGCGTAGTGGTTAAAGTTAACACCGAAGTTCCCATTACCAAAAGAAAAAGTCTTAAAGCGATAAACACTGTATGCGCTATCGCCTCTTGCGTAATAGTAATAACCCACCACTTTACAAGCGGTTCGTACGCACTCTCGCCCGAATAAAACAACAAGTTCAATACGGCTGTAAATACGATTAAAAACATTATCATTTTAATCGAACGCACAACGCTACCGAACGGAACGCGCGACAAAATTATTACGAAGATTAAAAACAACGTAACCACGCCGAGAGCGACGAAATTTTTTGCGAGAAATATCGCCACTATATATGCAATTACAAAAACAAGTTTAGCCCTTGCATCCATGTTATGAACAAAGGATTTTGCGGGATAATATTGTCCGAAAGTAACGTCGTTCATAATACTCCTTAAGTTCCACAAAAATGTTTTAAAAGAGATAAAACATTTTTCGTGATTTTATAAAAACCCCACTATTTTCCCTTATACAATTCGAGCACTTTATCGGTAAAATCGGCTACCGAAAAATCGGTGTCTATTTCTATTCCGCGCTCTTTTAAATACATACATATTTTAGCCGTTAACGGCACGTCTAAACCGAGAGAAATAAGTTTTTCGCTCTGTTTAAAAATTTCAAAAGGTTTGCCGCTCATAACCACTTTACCTTCCGAAAAAACCGCGGCTTTGGTGCAGTTTTCGGATATTTCGTCCATATCGTGCGATACGATTATAACGGTTTTGCACCAGTTGCCGTGTATGGAATGCAAAAGTTCCATTACTTCTTTTTTTCCAAGCGGGTCGAGCCCGGCTGCAGGTTCGTCTAAAATCAATATTTCGGGTTTTGTAACTATTACGCCTGCAATGGCTACGCGGCGTTTTTGTCCGCCCGAAAGTTCGAAAGGAGATTTATTTTTAATTTCGGCATAGTTTAGACCTACCGTTTCGATAGCGTCTTTCACCGCCGATTTCATATCTTCTTCTTTCATATTCGGCAAAAAGTTTTTAAGCCCGAACATTACGTCTTTTTCGACCGTTTCGGCAAAAAGTTGATATTCGG
>CAYTNZ010000108.1:0-3607 GCA_964439285.1 uncultured Clostridia bacterium
AATTTTAAAGGAGAACTAAAATGGGAAAAAAGAAGATAGGCATTATAGTTGCGGCATGCGCGGCGATAGTAATATGTTCTTCGGTGATAATAGGTGTAACCTATGCCCTTTGGAACGATCGCGTAACCGTAAACAACCATCTTTCGGCAGGTAGCTTGCAAGTCGAGCTGACGAGGGAGTCTTATTCTAAAGACGTAACCGATTCAAAAAACGGCACAAAAACCACCAAGAGCGACGAAAAAAGCGTGTCGCTTGGCAATAATAGCAGTGTAGAAAACGTTTTCGGTCTTACTAAAAGCGATCTTTTATTACCCGGTTACGCTTGTTCTGCTAAATTAAAGCTTGCAAACAAAGGCGACGTTGCCGTCGATTACGTAGTTTCGATCAAGCTCGATTCTTCAAGCGACGATTATTTTGCAGAAAAACTTATCGTTTACGTTAACGGAGACAAAAAGGGCGCGCTTTCTAGCTTTGATGTAGAAGACGGAAAAATCGTCGTTGAAAGCAGCACTGTTTTAAAAGGTAAAAGCTCTGAGTTCAGTGTTAAAGTAGTATTTTCCGAAGATGCTACAAACGATGCCGGCGGCAAAGAATGTAGTTTCGACTTGTTCGTAACCGCAACCCAACACGTCGATAAATAAAACGCAACGCAAATGCGCATTTAAAAAACGCAAATGCGCGTAAAAAATAAGACGATAAAATAAGGAGAAAAAAATATGAACAAAACGGCTAAAAGGGGCGCGATCGCAACCGCGATTTTAACAATAGCCCTTTGCTTGAGCTTAATAGCGGGCGGCACTTTGGCATTGTTTACTCAAACCGAAAAAACGCACGTCAGCGTTACCGCGGGCAAATTAAGCATAAATGTCAATCATTCAGTGTATACGACCAAAAACGGCGAAGAAAACTTCTCCGGACCCTATTCATCTTACGAAAATATTGGTTTATCTTACGGAAAAATAGAAAATCTTAGTGTCGACGAAGGAATAAATTTTTCTAATTTAGGTCAAAACGAAGGTGTTAAGAAAACGTATACAATCACCAATAACGGGACTATCCCTGTTAAATATAACGTTTGCTTTAAGTTTACCGTGAATCCCGACGTGTTTGATATAAAAGTGGATGATGAGTCCCATAACGGGTTGACTTGCAGTGTCGGTTGCTATGAAACTGTTTTAAATCCCGGTGAAACTAGCAGCCAATACAGTGTTGCGTTGATAGTTAAAGACGACGCGGACCTCAATTATCAAAGCGGCACCGTTGATGTCAAAATAGACGCTATTCAAGCAAACAAAACTGCTGAATACGAAGGTGTAAAAGGAGCTCAAGAGCCCGCGGAACCCGGCGCATCCGTTGCTCAGAATGGCAATCCCGCGGACGTTTACAGTGTAATCGATTTTAAAAAAGCGCTCGACGAAGCTCCCGAAAACGGAACCAAGGTCGTTAACGTAAAGAACAATATCGACATGACCGGTTGGGATTCCTATTCGTTCGGCGCATATACAGGTAAGAGCATTACTATTAACGGAAACAATTGTACTCTAAAGAATATGACGGCTCCGTTGTTTAAAAATCTTATCGATTGCGAGTATAAGATTAGCGGTATTACGTTCGAAGGTCCTGCCAATAGCGGAAGAGCGGCAACCGCTGCTTTAGAAAACAAAGACGAAACCGTTTTTGAAAAGGCTGCAGGCTTTATCGCAGGCGAAGTTCAATCCAATAACGGAACTACTCTTGAAATAACTAATTGTCACCTTAAAGGCGTTACGATTAAATCCGTAGAAGTCGACGGAGACGGCACCGGTTGGGTCGGCGGCTTCATAGGCTTCATGGCAGAAAACACCAATATAACCTTTACTAATTGCTCTGTTAAGAATTCCAGGATTATCGGTGATAATTCAGCCGGTGCTTTCGTGGGGCATACTTATTCAAGCGTTGAATTCAGCGATTGCTCGGTTGAAAACACGGCGGTTATCTGCACTAAAGAAAGAGGAGGCGACAACGCAAAAGCGGGCGCTTTAATCGGTACCGTATGCGCGGTTGATTGCTCGGGTGACGGCGTTACCGTTGACGAATTTACTATTTCTAGACTAGAAAATAAAAACGCAAAAGCTCCTGTTGCGGGCGGTTTGGTCGGTAGGGTTGTAGGCGGCAAGGCTTCGCTAACCGTAGGCGATACAGTATATTGCACGGCGGCTCATTTAGCAAGTATTCTTACCGCATCTAACAACGTAACTCTCGAAAAAGACTACGTTGTTTTAGACTCTTGGACGCCTCTTTATGCCGGCACCCCTGTGGATAGTTATACTCTCGATGGCGGGAATAAAACAATTATCGGGTTAAATAAATCTTTGTTCGGGTGGAATCCTGCAAGAAAAATTTCTATCAGCAATTTAACTATAAAAGATTCTGATATTTCCGGCGTCGAAGGTCATAATGCTTATCACGGCGGGGCGTTTATCAGTTATGTCGATGCAGGGATTGATGAAATCAAATTAAACAATTGCCATACGGAGAACGTAAACGTTGTCGGCGTTTATGGCAACGGCAAGGCAGAAAGCGCAGGTTCTTTTATCGGTTTTGTATCGTTAAAAGATGGAGGCATTGTGTCAATTAGCAATTGCTCTGTAAAAGGCGGAAGTGTAACCAATCAATATGGTAACGCGGCGGGCATAGTCGGTATGTTGCAAACGCACAAGAACGGCTCTTGGAAAATTGAAAATTGCGAAGTATCCAATTGCGCTATAAAAGGCGAAAAGACTACAAAAACTGCCGGCATTATAGGAACAGCAAATGGCGATGGTTTGTTAGCCATAAACAATTGCAGTGTTAGTGGATGCACTACCGGTGCGGATGAAGAAACAGTAGAACTTACTAATATCTTTGGTCGTATCTCAGACGCAACCGTTGCTGTTGACGGAGTAAATTATATTTCCGATGGCGTTGCTTTAACCGAAGACGGCGTTTACGAAATTTCTAACGCGGCAGGTATGTTCTGGTTTGCAAGCCAAATTAACGATACTAAGAAAGCAACTTATGATTTAACCGGAAAGGACGTAGTAGTTAAACTCGTTGAAAATATCGACCTTAAGGGAAGCAAAACTAATCTTTGGGAACCTATCGGTCAAACTCAAACCGAAGGCGTATCGATGTTTAGCGGCACGTTCGACGGAAACGGCAAAACTATTTCTAATTTATACGTTGCGCCTACAATCGAACACGTTCAAAAATATTCCGGAAAAGATCAAAACGGCAACGATTTAAAAGGAACGCACTACGCATACGGTTTATTCGGTTGGTCACACGCAAAAATTATGAACTTAACCGTTTCGGGTGCCGAGATTAACGCACACCACTATGCAGGCGTTATTGCCGGATATGTTGAAACGTCCGGCAATGCCGATGCGGGTATTTATAACTGCACCGTAACCAATTCAACCGTTACTTCCACTCACGAAAACGCCGAAGGTGATCACTGTGGTGATAAAGCGGGCGCTATCGTTGGTTACACTTATGGTAAAATAGATAGTTGCACCGTTTCGAATACCACCGTTTCTGCCGCTCGCGACTGCGGAAAAATAGCCGGTTGCGTTTGGAATAATGACGA
>CAYTNZ010000109.1:0-3599 GCA_964439285.1 uncultured Clostridia bacterium
CGTATTGGTCGGCAAGCAACGGAGTATCCAATTTCGTAACTATACGAAATTTAACTTTATATAATTCGTACAATGCGATAAACACTACGGGCGGTGCGCAACACGTTTCGGGCATTTATGGTACGATTTTAAATCGCGGCATAGAAGTGGGCGGCAATGCCGAAGTTTCGGAGTATATGAATATGGAATTTTCGTCGCGGTTTTGGAATTCGTACGACGAAACCGACGTTTCGAAAATAAACGCGTACACTTCGGCTCGCGCTAAGGGAATGAACATAGGTTATGTTGACGATATTTTAATCTATAACGTAAACTTCCCTAAGGAGCAATTTGCGCAAGGCGTACATTTTTATTTAAATCACGAATCGCGCCAAAACGGCGCGTCGGGCATAGCGTACGGCTTTTCTTATAAACTGAACGGCACTAAAATTTCGTACAGCGACGATTACGATAATTATACCGACGGCTGGCCGCAAATGAATCATTTAGACAGCGTTAAAGGCACCGACGGCTACGATTTTAAAGAACCCGAAAAAAGAGATTCGACAAAATCCGATTTGTTCAACGTACGAAGCCGCTAAGACGGTGCGAAAGGGAACGGTAGTGCCGACGATACCAACGCATTTAAATCCGCGCTTAAAGCGGCGGGCGAAAACGGCGGCGGCATCGTGTTCGTGCCTACGGGTACGTATCTTATAACCGAAAGTCTTACCGTTCCCGAAAACGTTGAAATTCTCGGCGAGTGGTACGGTTACAGAACGGGTTCGCCGAGTCAAATAAATATGAAATTGACGGGAGCGGACAAAGCGCTGTTTAATCTTGAAAAAAACAGCGGCGTGCAGGGCTTAACCTTTTATTTGCCGGATAATAAACCTACAACGTATATTGCCCCTACGGGTAGCGAATACGGGTACGCTAACGGAAACAGTTACAACGTTACAAAAGATATTTTTCCTACCGACAGTTTAAATTTAACCGAGTATGCTTGGCTTGTTCGCGCAAACGGCGCTAACTGTTGGGTAGAAAACGTATGCGTTACAAACGCTTGGAACGGCTTCGATTTCGCGTCGGCAAAATGCGATAACTTCGTGGCGCGCGGAATTTGGGGCACGTGTATGAATAGCGGCATAGAAGTAGGCGGCGGAAGCGATAACGGAAGAATTTCTTGTTTGTTCTTTACGTTCGGAACGTGGTGGGAATCTATTGCAAGGGCTTACGATTTATCGTTGTATTCTTACGCAAATACCGACGGGTTTACTTTCGACGATTGTTCGAATATAAAAGTTTTATCGGCGGCTACTTTCGGGCTTTCTAAGGCTATACGCTTTGTAGAAGAAAACAATAAATCACCGCAAAATATAAGTATTTTGCGTAGTTTGATGGATATGCCATACGGACACGTTTGTCTTGATTTGCAAAAGGGCGATAATCTTTCTTTTGTAGGCGTATCTTCGGGAACGCATCCCACGAGCGCTAACGGCAGAATAAGCACGGCTATAACCGTTGAGGAATCTTTTAGCGGAAAGGCGCGGCTTTACGGGCAAAATATTTGGGCAGGGTGCGAAAACGTATTGCGCGGCAACGTTGTTTTGTACACGCAAGAAAGTATTTCAGCCGAAGTTATAGAACATAATTTTACCCTTCCCGATTATACTTACCTTCCTTCGAATAAAACCGAAGATAAAAACGACGATAAAAACAATTCGGATTCGCAAACTTCGACATCCGGCGGATGTTTCGGTTCGATAACCGCGTGCGGTGCGTTGTGCGTGCCGATAATTTTAATCGCCGCTTCGGCTTTAAATAAAAAAAGAATTTAAAGGAGTAAAAAGATGAAAAACAAATTTTTAACGTTGATAATTGCCGTTTTGTCGGCAGTGCTTTTGTGCGGAGTATGCGTTACGGGCTTTGCGGAAGATGCGAATGTCGGTGCCGAAACCAAACCGTTTTTTAATTACATACAACCGGGCGACAATTTTTCGTATGATAAAGATACTAACGTTTATACCGCTACGGCTACGGGTGCGCTTACGCCGAGATTGAGTGCTGTAGACGGCGAACTTCAAACTTTAAAAGACGTTTATAGCGACGATACGATAAAGTTTAGTTATAAATATGTAGAACTTTACGATTCGCCTTTAAATCCGAGCGATTGGTTTGTGTATTTCACGTTCAGAAATATAGACGAATCGCCCGTTTGGGCAAGCAATTACGGAGCGCATTTGCTTTTTTATCAAGATAGTATGAAGGTAATGGTGCGCTTTAACAACGAAACGTTGGTTGAAACAAGCGTAGCGTTCGACGACGTTTACGACGATAATTTTAACTTAGCCGATACTAATTATCATACCGTGGAAATAGATATAGACGACGAAAACGGAACGTTTGCAGTTTACAGAGATAAAGGAACTGAAAAAGAAGTTTATTTATCTGTCGATTGCAACGTTGAATATAAAGGCGTTACGCGTTGCGTTTTAGATACTCGCGGTTGTTATTCTTTTTCGGTAAGAAATTGTAAAGCCAATCTTAAAGATTTGTATTTCTTTAATTCTAAGAGTAGCGAAGTAGACGACGAAGTGGCGCGTTACGAAGCGTATATTAAAGGCGATAGCGGCGATGACGCAAATAATAACGACAACAACGATAATAACGAAAATAAAGATAACGAAGATAATAACGAAAGAGGTTGCGGCGGCGTTTTAGTTAGCAGCAGCGTTGCGGCGGCGTTTAGTTTCACGACCTTGGGCGGAATAATACTTTTGAAGAAAAAGGACAACTAAAAAGATGGATGAAGTTAAAAAAGAGCCTATTGCGAAAAAAAAGAAAAAAATGACTTTAAAAACGCGCATAAAAAGGTATAAGTATCTTTACATACTTATGATACCCGGAATTTTATGGTATATAGCGTTTCATCTTATACCGCTTTACGGCATAGTAATAGGTTTTCAAAATTATACGTTGGCGTCGCAATCGATATTCGCTAACAAATGGGTGGGCTTCGATAACTTTAAGTGGATTTTTCAATCGCCCGATTTTTTAAAGGTTTTGTGGAACACCGTGTACATGAGTCTTTTAAAAATGATTTGCGGATTTGTCGCACCTATAATTTTGGCGCTTATGATAAACGCCGTAACTTGTAAACCTTATAAAAAAATAGTGCAAACGGTATCTTATCTTCCTAACTTTTTAAGCTGGGTTATAGTTTATTCTATCGTTTACGTTATTTTTAACAGGTACACGGGTGTTTTAAGCCAAACGTTTGCAAAATTCGGTTGGGAATATAACGACCCTTCTACCAATCACGAGAGCATAATAGCGTTTTTGGTTATATCCGCCGTTTGGAAAGGCGTAGGATACAGCGCAATAATTTATCTCGCGTCGCTTTCGGGTATCGATCCGCAACTTTACGAAGCGGCTCAGGTAGACGGCGCGTCGCGTTGGAAACAACTTATACATATCACAATCCCCGGAATTTTACCTACTTGCGCTATAGTTTTAATACTTAGCGTAGGCGGTATTTTGGGCGGAGATTTCGAACAAGTTTATCTTTTTCAGGGTAGTGACCAGATGATAGTAGACAAAACCGAAAATTTTGCCAC
>CAYTNZ010000110.1:0-3434 GCA_964439285.1 uncultured Clostridia bacterium
TGCAGCCATACCGTTACAAATAGCGCTCATGGCGTGTTCGCGAATACCGAAATGGATATTAGAACCTGCCATATTATCCGCTGAAAGATAATCGCGCTTTTTCATATTCGATTTGTTCGAAGGCGCGAGGTCTGCAGAGCCGCCGATAAGGTTGGGGATAATATCCGCAAGTTTGTTTAAAACGGTGAAACTCGTATTTCTCGTTGCGTCGGGTTTTTCGAATTTAAACAAATCTTCGTTGTTTTTTAAATCGGGGAGTTCGCCGCTCATATAGAGTTTGTATTCGTCTGCAAGTTCGGGATAAGCGCTTGCGTATTCTTTGAATAATTTTTTCCATCTGCCTTGACGAGTAACTCCGCGTTTTGCTATAGCGGCGCAGTGCTCGGCAACTTCTTGAGGAATTTCGAAAGGTTCTTCTTTCCAATCGAGATTTTCTTTTAATTTTTCGAGATTCGCAACTCCTAAGGGCGAGCCGTGGCAACTTTCTGAACCTGCAAGGGGAGAACCATAGCCGATAACCGTTTTACAGATAATGATAGAGGGCTTTTCTTTTTCGGCTTTTGCCTTTTTAACCGCGCGTTTTAAAAGGTCTAAATCGTTTGCATCGTCAACTTTTAAAACTTGCCAGCCTTGCGCTTTAAAACGAGTGGGGATATCTTCGGTAAACGTGCAATCGGTGTTGCCTTCTATCGTAATATCGTTGTCGTCGTAGAATACGATAAGTTTTCCGAGTTTGTTAGTACCTGCAAACGAGCACGCTTCGTAAGAAATGCCTTCTTCGAGACAACCGTCGCCGCAGAGCGCGTAAGTGTAGTGGTCTACGATAGGGAAACCTTCACGGTTGAATTTAGCGGCAAGATGCGCTTCTGCAAGAGCCATACCTACCGCGTTTGCAATGCCTTGTCCCAAAGGTCCGGTAGTGGTTTCGACGCCGGGCGCATGACCGTATTCGGGATGTCCTGCCGTTTTATAGCCGAGTTGACGGAAATTTTTTAAATCGTCTTTAGAGATATCGTATCCGAAAAGATACAATAGCGAATAATTCAACATCGAGCCGTGTCCTGCCGAAAGAATAAAGCGGTCTCTGTCGTCCCATTTGGTGTCTTTCGGGTTATACTTCATAACGTCGGCAAATAAAGTGTAACCGATAGGCGCGCTGCCTAAGGGTAAACCGGGGTGTCCTGAATTTGCTTTTTGAATTGCTTCTGCGGATAGTACGCGAATAGCGTTAACCGTTTGCTGTTGTACAGTCATTTTTATTCTCCTTAACAAAATTTATTTAAATTAGATAAATTCAAAAACTCGTAACCGCTTAAAAGCGAGTTAAGATAATTTGCTATAATTTTACAGCCGCCCGTTTCGTCGCTTTCGAAATTAATCGGCATAATAGGGTCGTGCAGGCTCATTCGTATCAGTGCCCAACCGTTTCCGCTATCTTTATCGAAGTTTATGCGTATTCCTTCGTGATTATCTTCGGCAAGCGAAAGATGTTCGGTTTTTAAAACTTTGTTTTCTACTTCTTTTAAAACTTCGTTGCCGAGAGTTTTAAAATCCACGCCGTCGGCAAAAGAAAGTCTTGCCTCTTTTTCTTCGGCAGGGAGCGGTAAATCGGCAATTATTTTGCTTACGTCTTCGCCTTTGGCAACGCTTATTAAAATTCTCGTTACCAAATACGCGCCGTCGTCGAGAAAATAATTTTCTTTAAGCGCCGCGTGTCCGCTCGTTTCGATTGCGAGCGGAGAATTTATGCCTGCCGCGTTAAGTCTTTTAGCCTCGTCGATAACGTTTTTATAACCGCGTTTAAAGCGTTTATGTACGCCGCCTTTTGCCTTTATAAACTGCGCGAGTCCGTTGCTGGTTACCGAATCGGTTACTATAACGCCGCCTTTTTCTTCTGATAAAAGAATTGCCGAAATTAAAGCGATAAGTTTGTTTCGGTTTATCTCTTCACCGTATTTATCTACTGCGCCGGCTCTGTCTACGTCGGTGTCGAATATAATGCCCAAGTCTGCACCCGTGTTTTTAACCGCGGTGCAAATCGCGTTCATCGCGTCGGCGTTTTCGGGGTTGGGAATATGATTGGGAAAAGCGCCGTCGGGTTCTAAAAACTGGCTGCCTTCGGTGTTCGCTCCGAGAGGTTTTAATACGTTGTGTACGTAAAATCCGCCCGCGCCGTTTCCCGCGTCTACGATAATCTTTTTGCCCGAAAGGGGTTTTTCGCTGCCGCAGGCTTTTCTTACCTTTTCGACGAGATTGTTCGCGTATCTTGTCATATAGTCTATTTCGCTGACGTTGCCTTTTCCCGAAAGAGTTTTTCCTTCGCTCGCAAGGGTTAAAATTTTAGTAACGTCTTTACCTTCTAAACCGCCGTCTTTTAAAAAGAATTTAAGTCCGTTTTTGTCGCTCGGCATATGGCTTGCCGTAATCATTATAGAACAATCGGCAAAAATATCCTTTTCTTGTAAAAGCATAAACATCGACGGGGTAGAAGAAAGTCCGCAAAACAAAACGTTTGCGCCGCTTTGCGTCGCCGCGGAAATTACCGCGTTCGATAATCGTTTTGCCGAAAGGCGCGAATCGTGTCCTACCGCAACGGTCAGGTCGGTTTTATTTAATCTTTTCGAAACGTCGTAAATAAAAGCCTTGATTATGGCGATTACGGCATCGTCGGTCAGGTCGGTTTTATCGCCTATGGCAGTGCCGCGAACGTCCGTTCCGCTTTTGAGTTTTAAAAAATCGTTTAATTGCATTAAAATCCTCTAAAATTTAAATTCGTTTTTAATAATTTAATGTTTTTTCCAAAACCACGCTTTTGAAAAAAACACTTTGTTTGCCCGTAA
This sequence comes from uncultured Clostridia bacterium, assembly GCA_964439285.1. Lineage (GTDB taxonomy): Bacteria > Bacillota > Clostridia > Christensenellales > Borkfalkiaceae > Borkfalkia. The sequence goes on from CAYTNZ010000110.1 coordinate 2,841, forward strand.
GGCGCTTAAGAAGGAAAAGTGAATGATAGCATTAGGGGGCTAAAACTCACGGAAAATTTTTTATCTCTTTTAAAAAATTTTCGTGAACTATATTTATTATACATAAAAAAAATCAAATATTCAAGCAAATTCGACAAGATTATTTTTAATTGCTCGTATTACAAATTCGCCTATTGTGAAATTTAGTCGTATTTTTTTTTTTTTCATATAAAGGTTGACTTTATTCGTAAAATAGTGTAATATGTTGTTCATACTCAAAGTTTTTAGTTAGTTTTTTACATTTTATCGTCATAAGACGAATAACTAAAAACGCTATACAATCAAAATCGAAAAAGGGATATCCCTTTTCTCTTTGTTCTTGCGAACAAAGAGAAAATATTCCTTAATAGATATAAATCAAAAAAACTAAGGAGTAAAAAATGAAAAAGAAAAATTTTGTAGGCTTATTACTAAGTGTTGTTTTAGCACTTGCGTGTTTTTCGGGGTGTGGAAGAGGACCGGACAACAGCGGCTCGAAGCCGATTACCGATAGTGATTTAGACGTACCTTATGACGTTACCGCTACAATCACCGTGGCAATTACCGCAGACCCTA
>CAYTNZ010000111.1:0-3381 GCA_964439285.1 uncultured Clostridia bacterium
CGCGCGGCAAGTACTATAAAGTCTGATTTTTGCAAACCGTTAGTAATTTTATCGAGTTTAGTAAAGCCTGTAAATACACCTTTAAGCGCGTTTTTATCGGTTGAAATAGTTTCGAATTTACTTAAAACTTTGTCGTAACTATCGTCTTCTCGCATATCGACGAGCGTAGACGTATCCATCTTTTTAGAAACGTCGAACACAAGGCTTTCTGCATACGAAACGTTTTCGGTAGCCTCTGCGCCGCTCATCGCCTTTTCTATTATGTCTTTCGACGCTCGAATAAGTTTACGATTAACACTGTCGCGCTTTACGATTTCGAGATAAAATTTATAATTAGCCGCCGAAGGCGTAATTTTCGCAAGGTCGGTTATATACGATATACCACCGGCTGCTTCGAGCGATTGCGAATTTTCTAACTCGTCCATAAGAGTAACGAGATCGACGGGCTTACGCTCGTTAAAAACGCGTTTCATCGCGCCGATTATAAGTTTATGAGATTCTTGATAAAAATCTTCTTCGGTAAGTTTATCGAGAACGTCGGTTTGAGTATCTATATCTATTAAAAGACAGCCCAATAATGCCTGTTCGGCCTCTAAATTGTTCGGCATAACGTTTATTTTATTTATTTCGTTATTCTTTTTATCTTTAGCCATTTATTCTCTCCGTTTACGTTTTCTTTTTTCGACAAAACGTTTACCCAACCCGTTTTTAAGATACTTACAAAGTTCGTCTTCGTTCCCTTCGGTAATATCTTTTTTATTGATAATAAGAGCCTGTCTTCTTCCTATATAAACGTAAAAATTCGTTTTGGTTTCAAACGCGCCTAAAATTTGATTGTAAGGAATTTCGTAATCACTGCCGCGAGTACCAATTTTAATTTGCAACGAAAGTCCGTCGTCGGTAAAAGTAAAAAATTGTTCGGTGTTGTTAAAATTTTTATTTTGTTTTACCGTTTTGTTTATTTTTATTATTTGCAAAAAACAGTATAAAAACGGAAAAGCAACCGAGCACGCAAAACATATTATAGAAACTCCCATCAATTTCGAGTTGCTTTGTAACACGCCGCCGGCCATTAACCAAGCCCCGAACAACAAAAATAGCGACGAAAGCAACACGATATTCCATTTTCTTGCACGCAACGTATGAAATACGCCGAATTTTTTATATTCTTCTAAACTGTTTTTATAATATGCTTTAACCATTTAAAACCTTCGTTTCAATTTATTTGCAAATTCCGTTAAGTTCTTCGAATTGTTTTAACGTATCGTCGAATTCTTTCATCGCGGTATCGAACGCGTCTTTTTTAGTTAAATCCACGCCTGCTATTTTTAAAAGTTCTACGGGACTGTCGCTACCGCCGGACGATAAAAATGCTTTATAATCGGCAACGGCTTTATCGCCTTCTTTTAAAATTCTATTCGCAATAGAAATAGCGCTTATTATACCCGTCGAATATTTGTAAACGTAAAAAGACGTGTAAAAATGCGGTATTCTCGACCATTCGTGAGCAATCTGCTCATCGTGAACTATTCCGTCGCCGTAATACTTTTTATTAAGTTCCAAATATACAGCCGAAAGATTATCGCTCGTTAACGGCTCGCCCTTTTCGACTAAATCGTGTGCGATATACTCGAACTCGGCAAACATTGTTTGACGATGCAACGTAGTACGAATAGTATCGATATAATATGCGAGCAAGTATTTTTTAAGATTAACGTCTTCGGTATTAGAAAGAACATATTTTAAAAGCAAAACCTCGTTTACGGTGCTTGCGACCTCAGCCACGAAAATTCTGTAATCGGCTTTCGCGTAAGGTTGATTTTTATTCGAATAATAAGTGTGCAGAGCGTGCCCCATCTCGTGCGCGATAGTAAATACGTCGTGCGTGGTCTGTTGATAATTTAAAAGAACGTACGGATGTAATCCGAATATTCCCGTGCTGTACGCGCCGCTTCTTTTTCCTGTCGTTTCAACAACGTCAACCCAACCTTCGCTAAAACCTTGTTTTAACAGCGATTGATATTCTTCACCTAAAGGCGCAAGTCCTTTAATTATTAACTCGCACGCATCTTCGTACGATAATTTTAAATCGGCATTAGACACGAGCGGAGCGTAAATATCGTACATATGCTGCTCGTCGAGTTTTAAAATCTCTTTTCTGTCGCGAATATAACGGTGCATAATCGGCAAACTTTCTTCAACCGAATTTAAAAGATTTTTATAAACGACAACGTCTACGTCTTCGTTTTCGAGCGCCCTGTCCAAACAAGATTTATATTTTCGCGCCTTACTTACGAAAACGTCTTTTTTTACGTTTCCGAAATAGGTCGCCGCAATCGTATTTTTAAGCGAAATATACGCATCGTAATAAACTTCGAACGCTTTTTTTCTGAGTTCTCTGTCTTCGCCGTGCATAACAACACCGTACGAGCCGTGCGTTAAAGGAATTTCGTTTCCGTCTTTATCGAAAATAGAGCCGAGTTTCAAATCGGCATTGTCTATCATCGAAAAAATTTCTTTAAACTGCGAATACACTTCGCCGCCCATAGCAAGAAGTTTTTCTTCGTCGGCAGAAAGAACGTGATTCTTTCCGTCAATTAATCTGCGGAAAAAATAATCGTAATTTAAAAGACGGCTATCGCTTGCATATTCTCTTAATTTTTCGTCGGAAAGAGAAGTAAGTTCGGGTTCAACAAAAGAAACGGCAGAAGAAAAACTAACGTAAAGCGACATCGCTCTCGATTGCATTGACGCATATTTAGCGACGCGCGAATCTTCGTCGTGTCGCATATGCGCGTAAAGATACAATCTTTCTAAACGTTTCGACGCGACTTCTTGAGCGTTAAACAACTCTACAACGTTATCAACGCAGTCAAGTTTTCCTTCGAATTTTTTAAAATCGAGTAAAGTTTCGGCATTTTTATATTGTTTTTCCCATTCTTCGTCCGATTCGTATATATCAGTAATTTTCCATTTATATTTGTTTTCAACCGATTGTCTTTCCATAAAACACACCTAATTTTTATTACTATGTATCGGCGCGGGAATTTTACCGCCGCGCATTATAAACTTAGAACTGTCAGTAGTATTTACAGACATAATAGGCGCTCTGCCTAAAAGACCGCCGAACTCAACGCAGTCGCCAACGTCTTTATTCGGAACGGGAATTACGCGAACGGCGGTAGTTTTATTGTTTATCATACCTATTGCCGCTTCGTCGGCAATAATCGCACTGATTGTAGTTGCGGGAGTTTTTCCGGGGATTGCAATCATATCCAGCCCCACACTGCAAACCGCAGTCATCGCTTCGAGTTTATCGATATTCAAAAGTCCCTTTTCGGCAGCGTTAATCATACCGATATCTTCGCTTACGGGAATAAA
>CAYTNZ010000112.1:0-3348 GCA_964439285.1 uncultured Clostridia bacterium
AATAGAGTGCGCCGGCGGAAAAGTGCGATTTTCCTTGCGCGAGTTATTATAAAAAAAGGTTCACGAAAATTCTTTAAAAGAGATAAAGAATTTTCCGTGAGTTTTAGAAAACCCCTTTGTTCGTCGAAAAAATCGGCTCTGCAAACGGAGTTTTTATTTGACATTATAGTTTGCAATACGACTAAGGTATCGTTTCTTGTAAACAAAGCGTTAACTTTTTGTATTGTCAAGCAGTAAACGGAGTGTGTTTATGAAAATAATTTATGCCGGAGCGCCAGAGTTTTCAATCGCTCCGTTAAAAAGTATAATAGACGCGGGTTTTAACGTTGTAGCCGTAGTAACCCAACCGGATAAACCCGTAGGAAGAAAGGGCGTTATTACGCCTACGCCGTTAAAGGCTTACGCGCTTGAAAAAGGCTTACAAGTTTTCGATTTCGCAAAAATAAGAGATAACGTCGAAAAGTTGAAAAACATATCTGCCGATTTAATGATAACTTGTGCTTACGGTCAACTTTTAACGCAAGAAGTTTTAAACGTATTTCCTGTAGGCGTGTTTAATATTCACGCGTCGTTGCTTCCTAAATATCGCGGAGCAGCGCCTATAGCCGCTGCGATAATCGGCGGCGAAAAAGTTTCGGGCGTTACTATAATGAAAACGGATATAGGGCTCGATACAGGTGATATGCTTTTAAAAAAGAGCGTAGAAATATCCGTTGACGATACCGCAGACTCGCTTTCAAAAAAATTATCGGCACTCGGCGCCGAATTGATAGTCGATGCGTTAAATATTATAAAATCTGGAAATGCCGTTTACGAAAAACAAAACGAAGCCGAGGCGTCGCTCGTTAAAAAAATCAATAAAGAGCACGCTCTTATCGATTTTTCCTGTTCTTCTATAAAAGTTGCCGATTTAATCAAGGGAATGAATCCTTCTCCCGTCGCTTACGCATATTTAAACGGTAAGTCGGTAAACGTATTTTTTGCCGAAACTTGCGACTTCGATTTAAACGGCGATATAGGCGAAATCGTTCGTGCCGATAAAACGGGAGTGTACGTTAAAACGGGCGACGGAACGGTTAAACTTGTCGAGTTGCAGTTAGAAGGCGGAAAGCGTATGTGTGCAGCCGATTTGGTAAACGGCAGAAAAATAAGCGTAGGAATGCGCTTTTTAAGGGAGAGAGTATGACCAACCCGATATGCGACCCGTATCTTGTTTTAAGCAAAGTTTACGCACACGGCGCTTATTTAAAACAGGCTATAACCGAAACTCAAATAGAAGAACAATACAGGGCGAGAACGGTTAAAATATGTTACGGCGTTTTAGAAAACGATTTGTATTTTAACGCCTGCATTAAGGCTTTTGCCGAAAAAAGTCCTAAACTTCCTATACGCATAATACTAAAAATTTCGCTGTATATGTTGCTTTTTATGCAAAAGCCGAAATATATGGTAACAGATAATGCCGTAGAACTTTGCAAAAAACTCGGCAAAAGCGGTGCGTCCGGGTTTATAAACGCTTTTTTGCGTTCGTTTAATAAAGATAAAGTCGTAGCGCCGAAAGGCGAAGCCTCGGCGCTTTCTTTTAAATACTCTTATCCCGAGTACGCCGTTTCGCGACTTTTAAAAGAATATAAAAGCGAAGCCGAAAACATAATGGCTTTTAGAGAAAATAAAACTTGCGTTCGTTTTTCTTGCAGTGAAAACGAAGAAAAAATTTACAGCGAAGGGGGCGAAACTACGCCGTTTTCGCATCTTTACAGGTTTAATTCTTTCCGTCGCGACGCAGGCTACGATTACGGAAAATATACCTTTCAGTCTATAGGTTCGGTTGCCATATGCGACGTTGTAGAGCCTTGTGAAAATATGCTCGACGCGTGCGCCGCCCCCGGCGGGAAAAGCGTTCTTTTATCGAAAAAATGTAAAAACGTGTCGGCGTTCGAACTTCACGAGCACCGCGTTCAACTGATTGAAAAATATTGCAAGCGTATGAACGTTACGAACGTTACCGCCGTTTGTCGCGATTCGTCCGTTTACGACGAAAAATACAAAGAAAGGTTCGACGGCGTGTTGTGCGACGTTCCGTGTTCGGGTTTCGGAGTAGTTTGCGATAATCCCGATATAAAACTTTTCAGAGAAGAAAAAAACCTTTTAGAACTTCCCGAAACGCAATTTAAAATTATTTCGGCTTGTTCTAAATACGTAAAAAGGGGCGGAACTTTGTACTATTCTACCTGTTCGGTTTTTCAAGCGGAAAACGACAACGTAGTCGGTAGATTTTTAAAGGAAAATCCTGAATTTTACGTCGTAGAGGCAGAAAGTAAATTAAACGGCGTTAAAAAGAAATTCGGTATACAGTTTTTGCCGCATATCTCTTGCGGAGCGGGGTTTTACGTCGCAAAATTAAAAAGACGATAAAACGCAAAAAAACGAAAAGCCGTAAAGGTATATTTATGAAAGAAATTTTACAAGATTTTTCGTTCGACGAAATTCAAAATTTAATAGAAGAATTAGGCGAAAAAAAATTCCGCGCAACTCAAGTTTTTAAAGGGCTTATGCAAGGTAAGCGCATTTCGGATATAACCGATATTTCTAAAGATTTGCGTGTAAAACTTTTAGAAAGATTCGAAAACGAGCCGATAAAAATAATAAAAGTTTTCACATCTTCCGACGGTACCGAAAAATATCTTTTTGAACTTTCTGACGGAAATATAATCGAAGGCGTTTTAATGTCGTATAAATACGGCAAAACGCAGTGCGTTTCTACTCAGGTCGGTTGCCGTATGAATTGCGCTTTTTGCGCGTCGGGGTTAAACGGACTTATACGAAATCTTTCAAGCGGCGAAATTCTTTGCCAAATTTTAGTGGTAAACGCAAAACACGGCGGAACTTTAGATAAACGCGCTGTTACCAATGTCGTTTTAATGGGCAGCGGCGAACCGCTCGACAATTATGACAATACCGTTAAATTTTTAAAAAACGTTACGGCGGAAGGCGGCATTTGCATAAGCGGAAGGAATATAAGTCTTTCTACTTGCGGGCTCGTGCCTAAAATGTATAACCTTGCCGAAGAAAATATTCCCGTAAATTTAACCGTTTCGTTGCATTCTCCCTTCGACGACGAGCGAAAACGTATTATGCCGATTGCAAACGCTTATAAAATAGAAGAAATTTTAAAAGCGTGCGCTTATTATTTTGAAAAAACGGGCAGACGCTATATCTTCGAATATTCGCTTATCGACGGCGAAAATACAGATAAACGTCATGCGGATATGCTTATTTCGTTGTTAAAAGGCAAACCTTGCCACGTCAATTTAATTCTCCTTAACGAAGTAAAAGAAAGAGGCTTGC
>CAYTNZ010000113.1:0-3279 GCA_964439285.1 uncultured Clostridia bacterium
AAAGAGATGAAAAATTTTCCGTGAGTTTTAGAAAAACCCCTTTGTTCGCCGAAAAAGTCGGCTCGGCAAACGGAGTTTTTCTCTGACCGCATAGTTTAAGAATAAGTTCACGCAAGTTTTTTCGTGCTGACGAAAATCCTTGCCGTGAGTTGTAAGGACAACATTATTAAAAAAATAAATTTGTAAAAAAGGAGAAACTGCTTGTGCAAAACGCGTTGAAAGACAAAATAAAAGAAGCGTTTACGTCGATATGGCCTATCGCGCTTATAGTACTTGCGTTAAGCGTTATAGTAACGCCTTTACAAACGGATATTTTCGTCCTTTTTATAGTGGGCGTGTTTTTACTTATCGTAGGGTTAGGAATTTTTATGCAAGGCGCGGATATGTCTATGCTCGTAATAGGCGAAAAAATCGGTGCTAAAATTACTCATTCGCGCAAAATTTGGCTTATATCTTTAATTTCGTTTTTAATAGGAATTATAGTAACCGTTGCCGAACCCGATTTGCAAATACTCGCAAATCAAGTTTCGTCGATTAACAATTACCTTTTAATTATTACGGTAGGAATAGGCGTAGGCATATTTTTGATGTTTGCGATGTTGAGAATAGTACTCGGCATTCGTTTGAATATTTTGCTTATTATATTTTACGTTACGGCGTTTGTTTTGTGCATAGCGTTCGTACCAGCCGATTTTTGGGCGGTTGCCTTCGATTCGGGCGGCGTAACCACAGGACCTATGACGGTACCGTTTATAATGGCGCTCGGCGTCGGCGTTGCTTCTATCCGCGGCGATAAACACGGACAAGACGACTCGTTCGGTTTAGTTGCTCTTTCGAGTGTAGGACCTATTATCGCGGTGCTCGTTTTAGGTATCGCTTTTAACGTTTCGGGGCTCGAATATGATATGAGTTCGTTTTATCCCGCACCGGTTGAAAATACGCGAGGCGTTGCGTTGCAATACCTTTTAGGTTTTTTAGATTATGCTAAAGAAGTAGGAATTGCGTTAAGTCCTATCATAATATTTTTTATACTCTTTCAAATTGTATCTCGTTCTTTTCATAAAAAGCAAATTTATAAAATTATTTTCGGATTTATTTATACTTTTATAGGGCTCGTACTCTTTTTAACGGGCGCAAACGTCGGTTTTATGCCCGTCGGCAGTATAATAGGCGAAACGCTCGCGGCAAAATGGGGCGGTTGGCTTTTAATTCCCGTAGGTATGCTTATAGGCTATTTCGTAGTGGCGGCAGAGCCTTCGGTTCACGTTTTAAATAAGCAAGTAGAAAGAATGTCGGCAGGCGCGATAACTTCGTCGGCTATGCAAAAGGGGCTTTGCGTGGGCGTTTGCATTTCTATAGGGCTTGCGATGCTACGTATCATAACGGGTATAAATATTATGTGGATTTTAATCCCCGGCTACGTAATCGCACTCGTTTTAACCTTTTTTACCCCTAAATTGTTTACGGGTATTGCGTTCGACTCGGGCGGCGTTGCGAGCGGCGCAATGGTTTCGTCTTTCGTATTGCCTATGGCAATCGGCGCTTGCAACGTATTGCAGGGTGCGGAAAGTATTATGACGCTCGCGTTCGGGTGCGTGGCGTTCGTAGCGCTTACGCCGCTTATAACCATACAAATATTAGGTATTCATTATAAGCGTAAAACTTATAAAATAAAGCGCAACTTCTCCGTCGTTGAAGATAAAATTCTCGAATATGAGGTGGATTGATGCCTGAAGTTAAAAATATTTTGCAAAAAAAATCACTGCAAACAAAAGTAAAAACAGCGCGTCGGGCAAAAAAGACGGATGAAAGGGCGGTTCGTCCTAAACTTTTAATTTCCGTTTTAAATCCCGGCGACGACGAGATAATGACACAAATTTTAAACGATTTTTCGGTGTCGCTTAATTTCTCGTTTGTAGGGGTGGGTACGGCGCGTTCGAACGTTTTAGATTATTTAGGAATAGACGTTCCCGAAAAGGTCGTAACGTTCTCGCTTATCCCCGAAAGCGACGAAGATAATATTTTACGCCAAATACAAAAGAAAATGGCTTTATATCTTGTAGGTAAGGGTATATCTTTTACGGTGCCGTTATCAGGCATTTCCGAAATCGTTGCAAAGGGTATTGTTTCGGGTGCAACGGTAAAAACAATTGACGGGAGTAATGTTATGAAAGACGAAAACAGAAAATACGATTTAATAGTTGTAGGCGTTGCGGCTGGTTGCGTAGAAGAAGTTATGGAAGCGGCTCGCGCCGCAGGCGCGGCGGGCGGTACGATAGTTCGTTCGCGTTCGGTAGGTAATGCCAAAGCCGAGCAGTTTATAGGTATTTCTATAAGCAAAGAAACCGAATTGCTTTTAATTCTTTCTAACAGAGAGAGTAAAACCGCGATTATGCAGGCAATTTCTGAAAAGTCGGGCTTAAAAAGCGAAGCGGGCGGTGTTATTTTTTCTCTCCCCGTAGATAAAACAGTAGGTATAGGTCTTTCGGGCGCCGAAGCCGATTCCGAAGCAAAGTAGTCCGTTTTTGTTACGATATAGAAAATTTTAAATTATTTTAAAAAAGTTTATCGGTACTCGTATCGATAGCAATAAATGACAAAAAGCGAGTGGCAATGCAATTATGCATTGCCACTCGCTTTTTTGTATAAAAACGTTATTCGAATTTTATTAAATGGGTTGCGCTTTATTGCTTTATTTCGCGTTTACGCCTTCGGGAGTGAATATATACATATCGCGTTCGAGTTCTGCCATTCCGCCGCCGAGCGCGTAAATAGCGCCGCTTAAAATATCGATAACTCTTAACGCGGTTGCGTTGTTGAGTTCGTTTACGTAAACTATAACCGTCATTTTTTGTTTGAATCTGTCTATTATTTCTTCAACGTCTTCGAACGAACGAGGTTTTCTTATTTGCATAGGCAATTCTTGTTTATTCGTTTCGTTTTTTTGTTCGTTTACGAAAACAGCAGGTTCCGGCTGTCTTAATTTACGTCTTGTTCTTTCGCTTTTATTATCATCGTCTTTTTCGGTACTGAAAAAATCGAAAAGTCCCATAAAAACTCCTTAAAAATTTTTCTCGTTTGTAAAAATCGTCGTTCGTAGTTGTATTTTTTAAACGAAAGTATTTTAGCGTTAGCCGTTAAAAAATCGAACGTATTAGCGTTAAACGTATCGTCTTGCTCCGAAAATGCTCGTGCCGAGCCGTACCATATTACTTCCGCATTCTATGCAAAGTTTATAATCTCCGCTCATACCCATAGAAAGTATGTTTATTTCGATAT
>CAYTNZ010000114.1:0-3272 GCA_964439285.1 uncultured Clostridia bacterium
TTGGGTTGCGAAAAATGTTACGAAACTTTTAAAGATGAGTTGATGCCTTCTATACGCAAAATACACGGTAAAATCACTCATAAAGGAAAGCATCCGCAAGACGAAACGACTTCTTACGAACTTATAAAAGAGCGCGACAGGTTAAGGGGTGAACTCGAACTCGCGCTGAAAGAAAGGCGTATGGTTGACGTGGACAGGATTAATAAAAATATTCGCGAGATTAACAAAATAATCTATAAGGGCGATTTCGGGGGGTACGATGATAAATAAACGGGATATTGACAATACCATCGTTTCTACGCGAATTCGCCTTGCGAGAAATATAGCGGGATATCCTTTCCCTTCAAAATTAAAAAACGTAGAACAAGCGAGAGATATTATTCGTTTGGTAAATACCGAGGCGAACAGAGTCGGCGTGTTCAATTTGTATTATATGAACGCCATAACCGACGTTGTTGCGCGCAGTTTGATGGAAGACCATCTTATAAGCGCGGATTTAATTGCCAATAAAAAATACGGTGCGGTGTTATTGGATAAAGAAGAACACTTATCTATTATGATAAACGAAGAAGACCATCTTCGCGAGCAGTATATAGTAAAAGGTTTTAATTTAAATCGCGCGTACGACAATATTTCGGCGATGGACGAAACGCTTTCAAAATCGATACGTTTTGCGTACGATAAACAACTCGGTTATTTAACCGCTTGTCCTACCAATTTGGGAACTGGGTTAAGAGCGTCGGTTATGATGTTTTTGCCGGGACTTACAAGGCTTAATAAAATGAATAATTTAATTCATTATATTTCGCGTTTAGGGCATACCGTCAGAGGCGTGTACGGCGAAGGAAGTTCGGCGGAAGGTTATATGTATCAAATAAGTAACGAAGTAACTTTGGGTGTGGACGAAGAAACAATTATTTCGGAAGTAGAAGACGCGGTTTTAGAAGTGGTAGGTTTAGAGACAAGGGCGCGAGAACAACTTATAAAAAACGATTTAATCGGGGTAAAAGACGAGTGTAGACGTTCGTACGGAATACTTACCAACTGCGAAAAAGTTTCGTTTAAAGAATTTTTACAACTTATATCAAACGTAAAGTTGGGTGTTGCGCTCGGTTATATCGATATAAAAGATATTTCTAAAATAGACGATTTAATAGTATCGGTTCGTCCGGCGAATATAAACGTTTTAAACGATACGGAAGTGAGCGAAATAGAGCAAGATATTTATCGTGCGGCAAAATGCTCGTCCGTTTTATCGAAAGCAATACAATAAATTAAGGAGGATACAATTATGAATATTTTCGATAGATTTACAATTAATTTACAAAAAGCAGTAAAAATTTCAAGCGATGCCGCAAAAAAATTCGGCAGCACTTATATCGGCAGCGAACATATTTTGTTCGGGATTTTAAACGTTCCCGAGTGTAACGCAAGTAAACTTTTGTGTTCGGCGGGCGTTAGCGTAGAGGCGTATACTCGTATTTTTGTCGCAAATCTTGACAGAAACGTTAAAATAAGCGGTTTTACCGCCCGTACGAAGCATATGTTCGAACGCGCTTTCGAGTTTGCTATGTGCGACGGAGCGGGGGCTATGGTAGGAACGGAGCATATGCTTCTTGCGATTTTAGTAGACGAAGATTGCGTAGCGTACCGCATTTTAAAAATGCTCGGCGCGAATATTAACGGGGTTATAGCCGCGCTCGACGCGGAAATCGGCTACGGCGATGACGACGAGGATATCGTTAAAAACGTTGCGCCCAACGAGTACAGCGCTCCTACTACGTTTATTCATATAACCAAACAAGAAACGCCGTTTGCTGCGGTAAATCAAGGCGCGTCTTCTCAAAAGACGCACGGCGAAAACGGCGGCGCGTTGGCTAATTTTAAATTCGGTACGGACCTTACTCAAAAGGCGCGCGAAGGTAAAATCGACCCCGTTATAGGAAGAAAAAAAGAAATAGACAAAATTATACAAGTTCTTTCGAGAAGAACAAAAAACAATCCCGTTTTAATAGGCGAGCCCGGCGTTGGTAAAAGCGCGGTCGTAGAAGGCTTGGCTCAGGCTATCGTACAGGGCGAAGTTCCCGACCTTCTTCGCGATAAAATAGTTTACGCGCTCGATTTACCCGGAATGCTTGCCGGTGCAAAATATAGGGGCGATTTCGAAGAACGTCTTAAAGAAACAATCGAACAAGTGCAAAAGAGCGGAAACATTATTTTGTTTATAGACGAAATTCATAATCTCGTAGGGGCGGGTGCAAGTTCCGACAACAGTATGGACGCCGCGAATATTTTAAAGCCTATGCTTGCACGCGGCGAATTGCAAACGATAGGTGCTACCACGATAGACGAGTATAGAAAATATATCGAAAAGGATCCTGCACTCGAGCGTCGTTTTACGCCCGTTAACGTAGAGCAACAGAGCGTAAGCGAAACTATCGAAATATTAAGAGGACTTCGCGACAAATACGAGGCGCACCATAAAGTTACCATTACCGACGAGGCAATCGTGGCGGCGGCAAGCCTTTCCGACAGATATATAACGGACAGATTTTTGCCCGATAAAGCAATCGATTTAATCGACGAAGCGGCGTCGCGTGCACGTCTTGACAGTTATAACGGTCCTAAAGGTATAAAAGAAAAAGAGGCTGAAATAGAACGTCTTACCGCCGAAAAGAATAAAGCGGTTCGTCGTGACGAATACGCAAAAGCGCAAGAAATAATGGACCAAATAAATAAAATTCGCAACGAAATCGTTACTATTCAAAACGAGTGGAAAAGTAATCCTAACGAAAGCATAACTTCGATAGGTTCTGACGACGTTGCTAAAATAGTCAGTTCTTGGACGGGTATCCCCGTTTTGAAATTAACGCAAGAAGAGAGCGAAAAACTTATGCACTTAGAAGAAGATTTGCATAAACGCGTTATAGGGCAAGACGAGGCTGTATCCGCAGTCGCTAAAGCGATAAGACGTGCAAGGGCAGGGCTTAAAGACCCTAATAAACCGATCGGTTCGTTTATTTTCGTAGGTCCTACGGGTGTAGGTAAAACCGAACTTTCAAAGGCGCTTGCTCAGGCAATGTTCGGCGACGAAAAACTTATGATTCGCTTGGATATGAGTGAATTTATGGAAAAGCACGCGGTAAGTAAAATTATCGGCGCGCCTCCCGGATACGTCGGTTTTGACGAGTCGGGCGGTCAACTTACCGAAAAGATACGCAGAAAGCCTTATAGCGTCGTATTGTTCGACGAAATCGAAAAAGCGCATCCCG
>CAYTNZ010000115.1:0-3239 GCA_964439285.1 uncultured Clostridia bacterium
TTGTAATTAAGTTTAAATTTAATAAATTCGTTTAAATAAAAAAGAAATAATTAAATTTTTTGAACAAACAGAACCGCTATAAGTACAATAAAATTTGTTACCGAGCGATTTTAATTTATCGCTTTTTTCTCGTTATCAAGAGTACGTACGCAAGAAAACGCAAAAAGTAAACGAGTGCGACGAGCGCCGACGCAAAATAAGTCATAGCGGCGGCAGAAAGTACTTTTTTCGCGCCTTTTATATCTTGCGTAGTTTGTAAAACGCCCGTTTCAATCAGCATTTGCCGCGCCCGTTTAGAAGCATCTATTTCTACGGGCAGAGTTACGAGCGTAAATAAAAACGAAAGTCCGTATGCGCAAACACCGATAAAAACAATAACGTTTCCTATAGTTTCTATGCCGGCTAAAAACTGTAACAAAACGCCTAAAATAACTAACGGAATTGCCAAGCGCGAGCCGAAGTTGGTGATAGGAACTAAAACGCTTCTTAGTTTATACGGAGCGTAGCCTTCTTCCCTTTGAATAACGTGTCCTATTTCGTGCGCGCTTACTGCAACCGCCGCTACCGAATTAGACGAATAAGTGCTTTGCGATAGGGTAACGGTCATTGTTTTCGGGTTAAAGTTATCCGTTAAAACACCGTCGCCTTTTTGCACGTTTACGCCGTAAACGCCGTTTTTTTCTAAAAGCATACGAGCAACGTCGCTACCCGTCCAGTCGGTTGAAGTAGAAATATCGTCGTATTTATTAAAAGTCGAGTGAACTTTTGCGTTTGCCCAAACTGATACGAGTACCGCGGGCAACATAATTAATGCACTCACGAGATATACCGTATAAAAATCGTTAAAAAACATATCGACCTCCTTTATCGATTTGTTTTATTATAGCACGAAACGTTTTCGATTGCAAGGAGATAAATTAAAAAAGGCTATTCTACGGGCAAAATATTCGTAATTTTGCCTTCTTGAACGACAATTTCGAAAAACTTTATTTCGAATTTATTTTTCGATTTTTGAAAAATAAGTCCCGCGGTTGTTTTTTCGGGGTGCAAAAGTAAAAAATTTTCGGGCGGACGGCACACGCCTATAAATTCGCCGAGATAATTTTTTAATTCTTGCGAACGGCTTTTTAAATTTTCGCAAAGATACTTTTCGGGTTCGCCACAAACCAAAATTTCGTTAAAAAACAAAACGGATAAAAGTTCGCGGGGTACGTCGGTAGGCGAAAATTCTCGGCTTGCTTTAACCGAATAATTTGCTAAGTTAAATTTATTTTGCCAAATCCATTTTATTTCGGCAATATGGCGCGCGGGATTTTTGTACCCGATTTTCGTGTATAGAGCATCGTCGAACGAAAAATCTAAAACACTATTGGCAAATACTTTTTTGCAATCGCTTGTAAATATAAGCAAAATTTTTTCGTCGTCGTTATTTAAACACGCCGTAATAAATTTTTCGCCGTTTAAAAAATGTTCGAAAAATCCGCAATCTTCAACCCCGAAAGGTAAATTTTCTATCGCAAAATTTTTATTGTTTTCTAAGGTTAGTTTTGGTTTGCCGTCGTCGTAAAGGGTTAAAAGCGTGTCTGTTATACGTTCTTGTTTTAAAATTTTCAATTCGCGTTCGCGCGGCGAAAAGTCCGCAATTTCTATTATCGCGCCTTCGCAGTAGATATAAACGTTGCAAAAATCGGCGGGATTTTCTAAAAATTTTTCGTCCAATACGAACGAAACGGGATAAAACGCCGAGTTTTCGGGCAAAATTTCTACGAGTATTCGTTCGGATGGGGTAACGTCGATAAACTTTTCGAAACTACCTATAAACCCTAAAAACAAACCGTTCAATTTAAGCGCGGCGTTTTCGCCGCTTAAAAAATAAAATCTCATTTTTCACCGTAAATTTGTGCGTTATCCGCATTAAAAACAATTCATTGTATCATTATGTATAATATCCCTTTTTTATGTCTATAAAAATAACGTCGCAAAAAACAATTTAAAACGCGTCGATAAAAAAGGAGGTTTAACGATGGATAAAATAAACGGTTACAGCGCAAGAGAGGCAGAAAATCTTGTCGAATACATCATAAAAGGCAAAAACGAGGGTAAAACGCTCACTTCGCTTTTTTCTTCTTACGGAATAAGCCACGGCAGAGCGTCGGGTAGCGTAAGAAATTATTATTATCAACTTTTAAAAACAAAAGACGAAAAGGCAAAGCGTATTCTTCGCGGCAAGGGTTTAAAGGCAGAAAAGATAAAAGAGTTTACCGACGAAGAAACGGACGAAATGCTTAAAAAAATTCTTACCGAAAAAAGCAAAGGCGTGTCGGTCAGGCGTGCCATTCAAAAAATTTCAAACGGCGACGATAAACTTATGCTACGTTATCAAAACAAGTATAGAAATATGCTTAAAAAGCAGCCCGACCGTATAGAAAATACCGCAAAAAGTATGGGGCTAAGCGTTGAAATACTCAAAAAAACCGCCAAAGAAAGTATTGCCAAGTCTTTTTTAGAACGTAGATTAGAAAGAGAAATAAACGAACTTTACGACAGGCTTGCAAGTTCGCTAAAAAGCGAAAACGAAAAATTAAAAGAAACGTTAAAGCGTTTATCGGACGAAAACGAAACGTTAAAAAAGACCGCGTTGTCTATCGATAACTCGAAACTATAAACAACACCGAATAAAAACGGCGAATTATGGAAATATTAAAAAATGAAAAACGCCCGATACGGAATAAATTTTTTCATAACGCGCATACTTGAATTAGCCGTTATTAGGTAGAATTAAATAAATTCATAAACGGCAAAGCGTAACGCTTATTCGGAGGAAAAACAAATGGAAAAATTTATAGCAGGGCTTGCGCTCGGAATGGTGGGCGGCGCGCTCGTCGTTGCAAACAGCAACCGCACGCGTACGCTCGTTAAAAAGAGTCAAGAAGAAATGATTGCCAAAGTCGATGCATATATCGACGAAAAGCTTGCAGGGTTTAACGCGTCGGAAAAACCTAAGGCAAAAGAGAGCAAGTAAAAAATATAAGGCGGTAAAATAAAGTTCCTTAAAAACGGTAACGAAAAATTTTAAGGCGACAAAGATTTTTGTACCGCCTTATATTTTTAAACGTTTATATAAAGTGGATTTCTCGGCTTTTATATAATCGATTAAATAATGAATGAACGTTGTCGGGTTGAAAGGGGTTTGTCGTTAAACGCGGCTGTTTTAAAAATTTTTCTATAAATTTTAAAAA
>CAYTNZ010000116.1:0-3238 GCA_964439285.1 uncultured Clostridia bacterium
GATATTCACGTTTCGCCCAATATGCCGATTTATCCCGAATTGTTTGCCGAAGGGTTAAAACTCATCTACGGCGTTGAAAAGGTAAACGTATACAACGCGTCCGTTGGCGGTACCGATTCCGCGTGGGGACTTTCGAACTTACGCGGCGGCGTTTTAGATAAATACGACGATATAGACCTTGCAATTCTCGCTTTCGGTATGAACGACACGACGCGCGAAGCCGAAAGTTATGCGAGCAATATGCGACGTATGGCGCAAGGTTTAAAAACCAAATATAAAGACGCTGACGTTATGATTGTCGCGCCTATGCTCCCTAATTACGACGCGGTTAAGTTTTACGGCAATCAAGCGGATTTTTACGACGCTTTGAAAGATTTAGAAAAACAAGGGCTCGTAGCGGTAGACGTAACAGGTATGCACGAAGGATTGTTAAATCATAAAAGTTACGCCGATATGACGGGGAACAACGTAAATCACGCAAACGACTATCTTGCTCGCGTTTACGCGCAGGTTCTTTTAAAAACGTTAGAAGTAAGCGATTACGGCAAGCCTATAGAAGATAATAATTCTTCTACGAACAATTCAAAAGGCGGTTGCGGCAGCGCCGTCGTAGGTATTGCGCCCGTTTCGCTTTCGGCGGCTATGGTAGGAATTTCCGCTATAAAATTAAAAGTTAAAAAAAATAAAAGCAAAAACAGTAAATAATTACAGGAGGAAATTATATGAAAAAATTTTTAACAGCGCTCAGTCTTATTTTATCGGTGATCTTAGCGCTCGGCATTGCGGCTTGCGATAGAAAGCCTTCAACGCCCGACGACGATTCGAAGGTGCCTACCGGAGAACTCGTTTACACTCCGCGCGAAAAGCAAGAAATGCCCGTTGCCGAAATCGTAGATACAAAATACAACTACGGCGATTCTTCTTCGTGGGCAGGTAGCCAATACGAGTCTATCGACTTAGGTTCGGTTTATTTGCAAGACGTAATCGACGATACCGTGTACGACTGGGGACATTCAGTTATCAAAGAAGACGGAAAATACAAAATGTGGTGGGTACGTCCTGACGTATACGACGCTATTTTCTATGCCGAAAGTACCGATTTAAAAAACTGGACGAACGTACAGAGAGTAATATCTCTTTCGCCGAATTCTTTGAACAGAAAAAAATACGACAATATCAAAGGAATGCTCGGTAAACCGTCGGTAATTCACGTAGGCGATACCTATTTTATGTATTTCGAAGCGCCTGCGACAGAAGACCCCGATATTACTCAAACCGTGCTCGAATGGGATAACCAAGTAATGCTTGCAACGTCTACCGACGGTATAAATTGGTCGTTCTATTCAGATAGTAAAAATCAGCCTAAACCCGTTATCGCAATGCCTACGAACCTTATGAAAAACTTCGATACCAAAGAGTACGGAGCAGGTCAGCCGTCGGTATTCTATAAAGACGGAACTTTCTATCTTACCTATTGTTACGTAATTTATTCGATGAATATTCAAGAGATACGCGTAGCGA
The DNA here is from genome assembly GCA_964439285.1 of uncultured Clostridia bacterium. Taxonomy (GTDB): domain Bacteria; phylum Bacillota; class Clostridia; order Christensenellales; family Borkfalkiaceae; genus Borkfalkia. The sequence goes on from CAYTNZ010000116.1 coordinate 1,522, forward strand.
CTTCTACCGACGGATATAACTTCGGCGACGTTAGCACGCATAAGAAAATAAGCGGCGGAAACGGCTACGGAATTACCTATAACACCAAAACCCAAAAATATATGTTGGCAACTCCGAGCGAAATTAAAGAAAGCGCAACGCTCGATTTTACTTCCGCTAAAAGTTATACCTATTACACTTACGATACGACTAAAATTCAAACGAGTTTTTGCGAGTTTGTTAAAAACGCGCAAGGTCTTGTAGATACCGAAACTTTCTACACGATTCATTTGCAAGGCGCAAAATCCACAACGGACGATTGGCGCGCCGGATATACCACTTGGGACGGACATATCCACGCGGTAAATCCTACCGAGTATGCAAACAGAAAAATTACTCTTCCTAACGGCGCAGCCGCAACAGAGAACAATTTAAAAGGATATCGCGACCGTCAAAATTCGTATACAAAACTTTCTGCCGACGCGATTTACGCAGCCGATACCGAAATTTCGGTTGACGGCGAAATGGACGAAGTTTACAAAAATGCAAGCAAAATAGTAATTTCAAGACCCGTTTATAATTACGGAAGTAATTTTACAGACACTTGGGCAGAAGCGTATACCGCTTGGAACGAAAATTATTTGTACGTATTCGCAAGAGTTTACGACGATATCATCGACGTTTCGTATTCAATTGCCAGTGCGACGCAAACGTATATGCGCGACAGTTTCGACGTATTCGTAGACGTACCTAACGACCACGACGATTCTGCAGGTCAGGCATATGGGTTAGACCAATATATGATAAGCACCGGTGCGAACAACACCGATTTTATCATAAAAGGTAGCGACGAATACGATTTGACAAGCGAATTTGAAAATTGTCGTCATCGCGTAAAAAGAACGGACTACGGTTACGCGGTAGAACTTAGAATTTCGTGGCACGAATTGGTTGTAGATTCAATCGAAGAAAATAAATGTATCGGTTTAGATTTCCAAATTAACGATTGTATGGGCAATAACGTAGGTCGTGAGGCAATGGTGGTGTGGAGCGACCACAGCGGAGACGCGTTCCGTTACGTTGAAAACTTCGGCGACGTTTATTTGATTAAAAAATAACGCAATAAGGGGTGTGCGATGAAAAAATTTTTAGCGATTTTTTGCGTACTGACGTTGTGTTTTAGCGCTTTCGTCGGCTGCCGCGGCGGAGGAGATAAGACCGAAGATTACGACTTCGGCGACCCTTCTTTATGGGTAGGGGAAACCGTTACGTCTGCCGATTTAGGCGATTGTTTGATGGAACCTTACCCCTATGACGAAATGTACGATTGGGGGCAGAGCATTTTATACGATAAAGACGAAGGCGTATATAAAATGTGGTGGTGCAGACAATCGGGTTACGACAGCATTTGGTATGCCGAAAGCAAAGATTTAAAAAATTGGACTTCGGTTACGAAACTACTTGCACCCGAAACGGATACCACGTGGATAAAAATGCACGTCGGCAAGCCTACCGTTTTAAAACTTAACGGAAAATACATAATGTTTTTCGAAGCGCCTGCCACACTTAACGGCAAATCAAAGGAGTTCGATAACAACGTATTTATGGCAAAATCCGACGACGGCTTAAAGTGGACTATATACGACGGCGGTACGGGCGAACCTTATCCCGTAATACGTATGACAGAAACGCAAATGCAAGCAAGTTGGAATAAAAGCCAACTTGATGGCGGCAGCGG
>CAYTNZ010000117.1:0-3125 GCA_964439285.1 uncultured Clostridia bacterium
TATGCGACCTTTACATTGGAAATCCCCTAAACAATATATCTTGGATTACTTAAACAACGGACTTCTTCATAATTAAAATTTTTTCCTAAAAACAGTCTCATATGTTTGACAAACCTACATATAAAAAAATCCGTTGAAAAAAATTTTTTAACGGATTTTTTTATTTTATGTATTAAATTTTATCGGACTTTTTTCTTAATACTATTCTTTCTATAAGTTTTACGAATTCGCTGATAGCGACAATGCTTAACGACGTTGCTATAATTTTTATCCACGTAACAAAATCGAGCGGAGCAGTGCCGAAGAAAAGTCCGCCGAATTGAGTTATAACTATCTGTAAAATAAAAGTAATTACAAAACTTATAAGCATAAGTTTATTTTTAAAGAAAGATTTAAATATACTGTTTACGCCCATTTCTCTACAATTAAAAGCGTTAAAAAGTTGAAATAAAACGAACATTGTAAATATAACGGACGACGCAACGTTTTCGCCTTCGGGCACTTTTAGGAAATTAAACAGACTTTGACACAAACAAACCGCGCACATATACACGCCGTTTATTACTATTTTTAACATCATTTTGCCGGATACTATACTTTCTCCGCGTGCGGTGGGCTTATTTTGCATAAGGTTATCGTTCATAGGTTCAAGTCCCAAAGTAAGCGCAGGCGGTCCGTCCATAATAATGTTTATCCATAAAAGTTGGAGTGCCGTAAACGGCGTTTTGAACCCGTCGATAAACAAACCTATAATTACCGAAACAAACACCGTTAAAAAAGAAGATACGTTTACGGTTAACTGAAATTGAATAAAGCGTTTAAAATTCTCGTAAATTCCTCTGCCCCATTTTACAGTGGTTGCGATGGTTGAAAACGAATCGTCTAAAAGCACGATATCGCTCGCTTCTTTCGAAACTTCGGTACCCGAAATACCCATTGCGATACCTACGTCGGCATTTTTAAGCGCAGGCGCGTCGTTAATGCCGTCGCCCGTTACCGCAACTACGTTTCCTTTCGCTTTAAGTTCTTTTACCACTCGCATTTTTAAAAGCGGAGTACTTCGCGCGATTACCCTTACTTTAGGAAGAATTTTAGAAAATTCCTCGTCCGACATATTTTCGAGATACGACGCTTCGACCGCGATATGCTCGTCGTCTAAAATTTCGAGTTCTTTCGCGATAGCCGACGCCGTTACGATATTATCGCCCGTAAGCATTTTTATATCGATACCGGCACTTTGACAGGTTTTTACCGCGTCGTAAACTTCTAAACGCAAAGGGTCGCATATTGCGGCAAAACCGTCGAAAACCAAATCGGATTCCGCAAATTCGCGATTTTTCGGACACTCCGACACGATTTTATGCGCAAACGCGATAACCCTGCAAGCCTTTTCTTGCTGCGATATTATGGCACGTTCCGCTTTTCCCTTCTCGGTTTTGCTCATTTTGCAAAGAGAAATTATTTTTTCGGGGCTGCCTTTCGAATAAACTATAAAATTATTTTCGCCTTGTACGACGCAAGTCATATTTTTAGCGTCCGACGAAAACGGATACAGACTGCAAACGTCTGTCGAAAGACGTGCTTTTTTATAATCTGTGCCGCATTTTTTAGCGTTCACGAGCAACGCGCATTCGGTAGGATTTCCTACGAAAGCAATTTTTCCGTCTTCTTCGAACAAATCGGCTGTGCTGTTTATACAGCAATTATCGAGCATAAATTCGTTAACGTTTTCGCCGCCACACGTTTCGCCGTTCGAGTAAACGTTTACGACCGTCATACGATTTTCGGTCAGTGTACCCGTTTTATCAGAACAAATTACGTTTATGCAACCGATAGTTTCGCACGCAATCATTTTTTTGACGAGCGCGTTTTGCTTAGCCATTCTCGCAATGTTTATCGAAAGAGAAATAGCAACTATCGTCGGTAACCCTTCGGGTACGGCGGCAACTATTAAAACTATACTCGAAATGAAAATTTCGCTTATGCTTTCAAAATTCGCTCCGCCTTCGAGCAATAAAACTATCAGTTGAATAATAAAAATTATACTCGCGGCAATCGCGCCGATTACCGTAATTATTTTGCCGAGTTTTGCCATTTTTTCTTGCAACGGGGTAGAACCGCTCGATTCGGTTTGTATTTCTCTTGCTATTTGTCCGAATTCGGTATTGTCGCCGACGCCCGTTACGACCATTTTACCCGTTCCGCCGGTTACAAAACAACCCGAATAAAGCATATTCACTCGTTCGGCTACGGGTACTTTATCTAAATTAAAAACCTTTTCGGCATCTTTTTCGACGGGCATACTCTCGCCCGTAAGCGAAGATTCGTCTACCGTTAAAGACTTACTGTCTATAAGTCTGCCGTCTGCTGGAATTTTATTTCCCGTTTCTACAAAAACGACGTCGCCGACGACTATATCCTGTTGCGGAACGTACTGAACTACGCCGTTTCGTATAACTTTAATTTCGATACCTTCTTTTATTTTGTTAAGTTCGGCAAACGCTTTTGCGCTTTTCCCTTCCATAACGACGGTAAGAATTACCGATACGGCAATCGCGAACACTATACCTATTACTTCGAAAAAGTCGCCCGAACCCGGATTTTGCACTTCTCTTACTATATTTACCGCCATCGTTATAAGCCATGCGAATATAAGAAGTATAAGCATAGGCTCGGTAGCCGCTTCGAATATACGCCTTATCAGCGACTTGGGTTTTGTTTTGCTAAACTCGTTTTTACCGTATTTTTGTCTGCTCTTTTCGACTTGTTCGTCGGTCAAACCGACATCGGCATTTGAATTTAAGTCGTCTATCACATCGCTTGCGCGCTTGTTAAAATATGCCATTATAACCTCCGTCGTAAAAATAATTCATCGAAAAAAATAAAAACCCACGCTGAATTACGTGAGTTTAAATACAAAAAATATAGAATAAGCCCACGTAAACAAAAATTGCTACATGAGTCTCACCTTTTAAGACAAAGCCTATGCTAAAAAGCATGTGATGAAGACTTTGCCACGCATAAAAATGCGCTAATTACTCCCTCATTGATTTTTATCAAATTTTATCACAATAAAAATAAAAAGTCAACCGCTTGTGCTAAATTTTAAAAATTTTTAAGCCTTG
>CAYTNZ010000118.1:0-3108 GCA_964439285.1 uncultured Clostridia bacterium
TAAAAAAAATATGTAACGAAAAACGCTAAACGGCAAAACAAGGTTTGTCGTTTAGCGTTTGTTTTTTATTTGTTTAAGGATTGTTTTTACAATCGAAAAATGTAAAAAAAGCGATTTCTTTGTCGCGTAATTAATTTAAATAAACGATTACTTGACAAAATTCAATAAAAATACTATCATTATTTTAAACTAAAAACGCAAAACGAAAGTTTGGTTTGAAAACGCGCGAAGCGCATTTTTAAGTAAAACGGTATTTATCGTATAAGTTTTTATACCTTCGGTAACAAGGAGCAACGAATGAAAAGTTATTTAAGTCGTAAGGCTCGCGAAATTCAGCCTTATACGGCAGGAGAACAGCCCAAAGATAAAAAATATGTAAAACTTAACACTAACGAAAACCCGTATCCGCCGTCGCCCAAGGCGCAAAAAGCATACGAAGAATTCGATTTTAACGCTCTTAATCTGTATCCGCCGCTTACGATGGATACCTTAAAACAAAATATCGCCGCGGCGGAAGGCGTATCGCCCGAAAATATCTTTTGCGGAAACGGTAGCGACGAAATTTTGGCGTTATGCTTTCCCGCGTTTTTCGACAGCGACGGTTTAGGTGCGGCGTTTGCCGACATAACCTATTCGTTTTATCCCGTATTTTGTAAATTTTTCGATATAAAAGCCAATATCATAGAAGTCGAACCGGATTTTTCCATAGACTTAAAAAAACTTACCAAAACCAAAGCGCAAGGCGTAATTTTGGCTAATCCCAATGCGCCTACGGGAATAGGTATTCCGTTTTTCGAAATTGAAAATTTCGTTAAAGAAAATAACGAGCGCATCGTTATTTTAGACGAGGCGTATATGCCTTTTTTCAATCAATCGGCGGTTTCTCTTATTAAAAAATACAAAAACGTTGTGGTCGTTAAAACTTTTTCGAAAGGATACTCGCTTGCCGGAATGCGTTGCGGTTACGCCGTTGCCGATAAAACGCTTATAGACGGGTTAGAAAGGGTAAAAGATTGCTTTAATTCGTATCCTGTAGACAGGGTGTGTCAGACTGTTTGCGCCGCCGCAATTTCGGATACGGAGTATTACGCCGAAAAAAACGCGCTCGTGATTTCAGAACGCGAAAGGGTAACGCAAGAATTAAAAAATTACGGTTTTTACGTAATTGACAGTAAAGCGAATTTTATATTCGCTAAAAGCGATAAACTCTCGGGCGAAAAAGTGTACGAAAAATTACGCGCTCGCGGCGTGCTCGTGCGTCATTTTAAAAATCCGAAAATTTGCGAATTTTGTCGCATTACCATAGGTTCTAAAGAACAAAACGACGCGCTTTTATCAGCCGTAAACGAAATTATAAATAACGATTAAAAGTAAAAGCACTAAAGACGAATTTAAAGGGTAAACGCACTGCGTGCAATGCCGAAAAAGGAGTTTTTATGTGCTATTCTTTTGCTTTAAAAAAAGAAAATATTAACCGAATTTATATCCCGATTGCAAAAACGGCAGACGTACTTAAACAATTTATTCCGTGCGGAAAAGTTGCCGTTTTCGTCGACGCCGAAATCGATTTTTTAAAAATCGGCGAACTTAAACAAAGCCTTAAAGGTTTTAAAAGTTATATTGCCGTTTTAAAGAAAAGCGAAAACGTTGCGGGGCTTTTTTCTTTGCCCGACGACGTTCGCGCGGTAATAGCGGTCGGCGAAAGTACTTTTCACGTTGCGAGATATTTTTGCACTTTAAGAAACGCATATTGCATTTGTTTACCCGAATATGCCGATACGAAAAATCTTTTAGATAACAACGTAACTTTAAATATCGGGAATTCGTACGCTTTGTATCCTGCCGATATTCCCGATGCCGTAATTTGCGATTTAGACTTTATAAAAGATTACGGCGCCGCGTATTGTATGCTTGCTCTTTGCGGAGTTGTTTTTATCGATTTTCAAATAAATTCGGTCTTTTCGGGCGGTGCTGAAATTTCAGATTACGGCTTATTGTATAATCTTGCGGCAAACGTTGATTTTAAAGACAAAAAGGGCATACTCGATTTGTATTTTAAGCTTTTAGAAACAGACGAAAATACAAAACTTCGCGCTCCGTCGTATGTTTTTTATAAACTATTGAATGAAAAATTCAATATAGACAGGGCGCAGGCGGCGTACTTTTCATATTGCTATTTATCGGCACGATACAAGCGTTTTTTCGATAGCGCAAAACCGAGAACGTTTTTCGTTCCCGATTATGCGAACAGAATCAGATATGCGGCAAAACTTTCTAAAACGGACGAAAGGGTGTTGTTTTTAAAAAATAAAGTACCTACCGCATTGCGCGTCGATTCGCTTTACGACACTTTTTGTAGTACTCGAAAAACGTTTTCTTTAAAATGCGACAGCGTAATCGCGTATTTTCAAAAAATTAAAAAAGTAGTTTTTGCTCTCGGAGTAAAAGCGCCTAAAATTCAATCTTGCGTTGCCGCTAACGTTTTTTCGGCGTCTTGCGAACTTTCGGATATTTTATCCGTTCCGTCGCTTATGCGCGATTTCGGACTTTTGCATCCCGTAGAATAATTGCTTTGTGGCGTAAAAGTCAAACGACGTTTTAAAGATTTTTTTAATAAGAAAAAAGATACTATTGCCGTAATAACTTCGGCAATAGGGAACGTCCACCATAAATATACCGATACGTTTGCGCTTAACGTAAATAGAAACGCTACCGGCAAGACTATGACTATAAGTCTTAACGCCGATATTATAAGCGGAGAGTAAATTTCGTTAAAACCTTGCAAAATTCCTTGAATCGCAACCGAAAACCCCATAAACACGTAACCTATCGTGGCTATATGCAACGCTAATTCGCAAGTTTTTATTATATCGCTTTTTGCAACGATTGAAGATTCTTCTATGGTTAACGCAAACAGCGACGTTATAGGGCTTGCAAGCAGTTGATAAAGTGCCGTCAATACGGCGGTTACTATAATCGAGTCTATTATTCCGTATTTTACTGTTTCGTTAATGCGTTGTATGTTCTTCATGCCGTAATTGAACGACGTTATCGAAATAAGCGTATTGGATAGTCCGAACGACGCGAACAGGGCTATCTGCATAAGTT
>CAYTNZ010000119.1:0-3070 GCA_964439285.1 uncultured Clostridia bacterium
CGCGAACGTCGAACTTGCCGAAAAATTCATAAACTTTCTTTCCCGCCCACAAAACGCGATTGAAAACATGAATTATATCGGCTACACGAGTTCGATTGCAGGCGATATGGTATTCGAATGGGTTAAAGAAAAATACGCAGCGGACGAATCGGACGAAAACGTTATAGAATACGATTTAAGTTATTTTTTCGGAGAAAACAAAAGCATACTCATTCACGAAAAAGACTTAAAACGTCAACTGATAGCGCAATACCCCACCGAAGAAGTTATTACAAGATGCGCCGTTATGCAATATTTCGACAACGAAACCAACGCTGCGGTAAACGAAATGTGGGAAGAATTTAAAGGCGTTCCCATTCCCCTTTGGGCATATGCGGTAATTATCGTAATAGCCGCAATTATCGTGCTTGTAGCGTTTTCCTATCTCTACAAAGGAAAGAACACCGCGCATAAACCTAAAAAAGGTTATCACGTTCAAACAAAAAACAACGCCGCAAAATAATCGTATTATTTAACATTCGCGACGAAAACATTTATTTATATTTAAAGACAATTTATGAAAAAACTTGTAATTATAGGTAAAGGTCCTGCCGGAATATCCGCGGCGTTATACGCCGTAAGAGGCGGACTTGACGTTACCGTTATAGCAAAAGACTTCGGCGCGCTGCAAAAGGCAGATAAAATCGATAATTATTACGGGTTCGAAAACGGAATTTACGCCGACGAACTTATTAAAAACGGCGAAAAGCAAGCGCTTGCTCTCGGCGTAAAAATTATTTGCGACGAAGTCGTAGGAATAGAATTCGGCGCAGACGGCTATATCGTAAAAACGCTTTCAGGCGAAATCGACGCAGCCGCGATAATTATCGCCTGCGGCGCTTCGCGAAACGTTCCCCTTATAAAGAACATAGAAAAATTCGAAGGGTACGGCATAAGTTACTGCGCCATATGCGACGGATTTTTTTACCGAAACAAAAAGGTTGCCGTTATAGGTAATTCGGCTTACGCCGAAAGCGAATATTTTGTTTTAAAAAATATTATTTCGAACGTTACCATACTTACCGACGGCAAAGCGCCGACGTTTGACTCTTTGCCATATAACGACAAAAAAATCGCCGCATTCGAAGGCGATAATAAACTTTCGCAAGTCGTTTTTGCCGACGGCACTAAAGAAAATTTCGACGGCGTGTTTATCGCCTGCGGTTCGGCGGGAGCGGTAGAACTTGCCAAAAAGTTAGGATTAGAAACAAACGAAAATAAAATCGTTACCGACGAAAACAAAGCGACGAATATCCCGGGGATTTTTGCGGCAGGCGATTGCACGAAAGGAATACAACAAATCGCAAAAGCCGTTTACGACGGAATGATTGCAGGCACGCAAGCGATTAAATTTATTAAAAATAATCGATAAATAATTTACTACCTATATAACGGATAAATTTTATAAAGTCGCGGCATTTTGCCGCGACCTTATCGTATATCATCGACGTATTAAAAAGACGAATATTTCTTTAAACAAAAAGCAGACGAAATTCCCCGTCCGCTTTTTATTTTACCGTTTTTTAGCGTACTATATCACACATAGTACTATTTAAGATTTAAAAATTAGTATTTCGGCGCGCAAAACATCGGAATTTTGCGCTTCTTTAATATTTTCGTAAAGATAAGGTATTTCGAGCGTTTTATACTTTTCGACGCATAATTTTCTAAAAGGAAGAAAGCGAATTCCACTACAACACTCATATCTATCGAGTAATTTTTTTAACTTTATTATTTTATTTTCGTCGTCGTTTTTAGTAGGAACCAATACGTTGGTAAGTTCGACTCTCTTTTTCAATTCATCGCAAACTCTTAAAAAATCATCATAAACCGAAATATCGTCGCACTCTTGATTTTTTACGTCGCAAATTATATACTCGCAACTCGATATAAGGCTTTCGTCTATAATATGCCCGTTCGTTTCTATACAAGTTGAAATTCCTTCGGCTTTTAACGCGTTGATAAGAGCGAGCGCAAAATCTTTCTGCATAAAAGGCTCTCCGCCCGAAAGAGTAACCCCGCCCCTTTTCAAATAAGGTTTATAACGTTTAATTTTTTTAACGAGCGCGTCAACGGATATTTTATCGCCTTGTTTAAAAAGCGTTTCGGGATTATGACAAAAAGGACATCTCAAATTACACCCCGAAAAAAAGACTACGACTCTAAGCCCTTTTCCGTCCACTCCCGAACCCGTGTAAACGGACTCGATATATCCGTATAAATTTTCTTCCCCGTTTGCAAATGGGGAAGTTTTTTTATTATTATATTCTGTCATGATAAGTACGACTTATAACTTCTAACTGATGTGCTTTCGAGAGTTTATGGAAATTAACCGCATAACCCGACACACGAATGGTTATGTTGGGATAAAGTTCGGGATGTTCCATAGCCGCAATTAGTTTTTCTCTGTCGAGCACGTTTACGTTAAGATGATGAGCGCCTTGCGAGAAATACCCGTCAAGCATATCCGAAAGATTTTCAACTCGCTCGTTATCGTCTTTTCCGAGTGCAGACGGTACTATCGAAAATGTATTCGAAACCCCGTCGCGACAATATTCATAAGGAATTTTCGCAACAGAATTCAACGCGGCGAGCGCACCGCTCTTATCGCGATTATGCATAGGATTAGCACCGGGAGCGAAAGGCTCGCCAGCCGCTCTACCGTCGGGAGTTGCGCCCGTCTTTTTACCGTATACGACGTTTGAAGTAATGGTCAATACAGACAAAGTATGAACAGCACCGCGATACGCAGGAGTCTTTTTAAGTTCCCCCGAAAAACTTTTAAGCACGTCAACCGCTATATTATCGACAGCATCGTCGTCGTTGCCGTATTTAGGAAAATCGCCTTCGGTTTTAAAGTCGCATATAAGTCCGTCGGTATTAAGCACGGGAGTAACATTTGCGTATTTAATAGCCGAGAGAGAATCGGTTACGACCGAAAGCCCTGCAACCCCGCACGCCAAAAAGCGCTCAACTTCTGTATCATGAAGTCCCATTTGCGTTTTTTCGTAAGCGTATTTATCGTGCATAT
>CAYTNZ010000120.1:0-3055 GCA_964439285.1 uncultured Clostridia bacterium
CGCCGTTCTTTATATACAAAATGCCTATACCCTTAGGGCCGTAAAACTTATGCCCCGAGAAAGACATCATATCCACACCTAAATCCTTAACGGCGAGTTTAAGTGCGCCTGCGGCTTGAACTGCGTCCGTAAAACACAAAATATTGTGTTCCTTCGCTATCCTTGCAATCTCTTTTACCGGTTGAATAGTGCCGACTTCGTTATTAGCGTACATAACGCCTATGAACACGGTATCGGGGCGAATAGAATTTTTCAAATCTTCCAAATCTATCAACCCGTCTTTATCGACTTTTACAAGAGTTACTTCGAAGCCTTCCTTTTCCAACTCTTTTGCGGTGGTAATCATCGCAGGGTGCTCTATACAACTGATTATAAGGTGCTTGCCCTTTTGCCTGTTTGCGTAAGCGGCGCCCCTTAAAGCCCAGTTATCGGCTTCGGTTCCACCCGAAGTAAAATAAATTTCGGACGGCTTTGCGTTTATCAATTTTGCAATCGTATCCCTTGCTTCGTCAACCGCCTTTACTGCCTCCCTGCCGAACATATGTTGGCTGTTTGCGTTGCCGAAATTTTCAATGAAATACGGTGTCATTTTATCTAAAACTCTTTTATCCAGCGGCGTGGTCGCTGCGTGGTCGAAATAAATTCTTTTTTCCATATCAAACTTCTCCGTCAATCATTTGTTGTAAATTCATATCGTCTAACACTTGGTTTATTCCGTTATAAAGCCTTTTAAATACCCTTGCCGACGGGCAACACTTGCACGGGCTGTCTTTAGTAACGCATTGAATAATCTCCATATCGTCTTCGAACGTGCGAACTATATCCCCTATGGAAACGTCCTTAGGCTGTTTTTTTAAGGAATATCCGCCGTTTATCCCCCTAGTTGCAATCACGATGCCCCTTGAAGAAAGCATTCGCATAATCTTTTCAAGGTACTTACCCGAAACGTTTATCGATTTTTCAAGTTCGGTAGCGGATATCGGCGCTACCTTGTAGTTTTTAGCGAGCAAATAACAAGCCATAAGCCCGTAATGCGTCTTGGACGATAACTTCATTTTTAACTTCCCTTTTTATAAAACCCTACCAAATCGGTTGCAATTTATATTATAGTTACGTAAGAGCGTAAAGTCAACTGTTTTAAATCAAAAAAAACGCCCTTTTTAGAAAAATTTTCGGGCGCTTTTCAGGTTTGCGTTTTACCGAATAAAAATTCAACTTAAAACGTTTTTATCTATTTGCTTTTTAAAATATTCGGCGGTGTTTTTTTCGCCGTCTTCGCCGTAAAGGGTTTTCTTTAACCGCAAGTTTTCGATTTCCACCTTGTTAAGGCGCATTTTCAAATACTCGTTCTCTCTTTTCAGTTTTCCCGTCAACCGTTCCAAAAGCCCGTTTATTTCGCTTTGTAATTTTTTGATTTGAATTTTTGAAACGTAATTGTTCCCTACTTCGTAAAGTTGTTCGTCCGCACGGTTATATTTTAGTTCGGCAGCGACTTCCGCAACTAAACCTTTTTTGTTTTTCAAAGCGTTGCGGTATTTATTTTGGTACCTGAGCGCAAGTTTTGCGTCGCCGCAAGCCATTTTGTTTATGACCGAACGCACGGATTCCCCGTTTTTTTTGCCTTCGAGCACCCTTTCGATAAGTTGTTTTTCTTCATCGGAATTAAACGCCGCAACGCTTTGCACGCTTATTTGCTTTCCACCCAAATATTTCTCGGTAAAATCCTTGTCTTCCCTGCTTTTTCGTGCGACGGCGTAGTACATATTTCTGATTGTGCCTTTGCTTTTTCCGCTAATAGTAGCATAATCGCTAAAAATTTGCGAAAGCGATTGCCCTGACCGCTTATTTAAAAACCGTATCAACTTTTCAATATCGTTTGCTTTAAAACCGTATATTTTATCCATATAACGCTCCGTTTTTTTCTTTTATCGTTGTTTTTGACATAAAAAAGCGTTTTTATACGTAAAATTAAATAATTTATGAAAGTTTATATTACGGCGGAATATCGATTTATAATTAAAAAGAACGGCAACGTATTATCTTCGGCAACGGAATTTATAAAAACGAACGCCGATAAAACCGATTTTTTTGAAATATATCCGACTATTTCCGAAATGCCGAGAGTTTTAATTTTTAATGAAAATTTTATAAACGAATACGATAAAAATGTCATAAAAGTAGACCTTAAAGGCGGTTATTTCGTAAAACTTTTAAAAAACGGCGAAAACGAACCTTTCGGTATAATATCCCAAAAAAAAGCGTGCGGAGCGCTTGTTACGGTATACAACGACAACGGTGCTAAAATGTCGGTGGAAACCGATAAGGATTTTTTAGTATTTCCTACTTCCAAAGACGTAGAAGTAAGCGAATTTTCATACAACGGCAAACTGTTTTTGGCGTGCAAAAATAATGACGGAATAATTATTTTAGACGTTGCCGAAAAAATCAAAAAAATTTTAGATTGCGCCGCCGACGAATGGATTTTAACCGACGAACTAAAATCAATCAACAAAATAAAAGATATGGCGAAACACGTGGTTACCACAAATTTTTACTATAACGGAGAAATTTTCGTTCCGCAAAAAAGCGAAATCACCTACGACCAAACGTTTTCTCCGCACAAATTACCCTTAAAACACCTGCCGTTTGCTTTTGCCGAAGAACTTATCGTAGGCGGAAATTTAACGCCCTATCTTTCGAGCGAATTAGCCGATAAAACGCAAGACTTAATAAATTATTTCGGCAATGCGTTAGGAGTTTTTCCGCCGCCCGAATTTAAAAACCCTTTTACCCCTGCTATACTCTACAAACGTGGAAAAAACAATTATTTTACAAGATATTTAAGCGTTGAATTTCAAGGACGGCTTATAAAGAATTTAAAATTAAACGATTTTTAAGTTTTTTCTTGTCTTTATACTAATTACAAAACGGCGTATTTAAAAATGCAACCAGTCATTCTAAGCATCTTCCCTATAATTTTAAGCGTACTACCTGTTATTCTAAGTGTATTCCCCTGTCATTTTGAGCCTTACCACTGTCATTCTAAGCCTTACCA
>CAYTNZ010000121.1:0-3046 GCA_964439285.1 uncultured Clostridia bacterium
GAACTTGCGCCCGATTATATTATTCCCGCTCCGTTCGATAAGCGTGTAGCAAAAGCGGTTGCCGATGCAGTTTCTAAACAGGCGAAAAAAGAAGGGGTGGCAAGAATATAATAAAAGTTTTTAAGGTTGGCTATAATAAAAAAGTCAACGTTTTATTTATCGTTAGCGATAATTTAGTCGTATTTTAAACGCAAAACGAAAACGTACGTTTAACGTCGTTATAATTTTTACGACGTGTTTTAATGAGGTTTTTATGTCGATAAAAGAAAAATGGTTTAACGCAAAACCCGAAACGAAAAAAACTATAAAGATAATAAGTTGTTCTCTTGCGGCAATTTTTATATTTTTTGCAGGATTTTTTACTTATTATTTGACGCTCGGCAAAGACGCGCGCTCGTTTTTATGGTTTAAAAGTAAAATTCAATCGGAATATTACAAAGATATTTCGGACGAAGAATTTTGGGAAGCGGCAAAATCGGGCGTAGAAGGTATTTTAGACGATTATTCGGCTATATACACCGCCGACGAATACGACGAAGTCATAAATTCGAACAAAGGTAAAAGGGTAGGCGTAGGCTTATCGTTTTTTAGCGGCACTACGCTTATATATAAAGCGGCAATCAATTCTCCGTCTTTTTTTGTCGGAATAGAAGAAGGGTGTTTCGTTACAGGCGTAGGAAAAACGCAAACGGAAATGGTCGATACTTTTACTTCGACTGCGATGAACGACGAATTTGCAAAATACGTCGAAGGCGAAAGTTTTTGTTTGAGAATTTCTTCTACTTCGAAAGAGGATATCATAAACGTTAATTATTATACTCTCGAAAAAAAAGAGTATACCGAAAGTTACGGCTATTATGCGACGAGTAGTGAAAGTTGGTCGCTCGTAAACGGCGATAGCGGTGTAGAATGGACTAAATTCGGAAACGGCATTCCTTGCCTTTCGAGCGATACCGCGTACGTAAAACTCGTTCAGTTTTACGGCAACGCGTATTCGTGTATGTTAAACGCCGCAAAACAGTTCAAAGCGGATGGTAAGAGTAAATTGATTTTAGATTTACGAAATAACGGCGGCGGCAGCGTAGACGTTATGTGTTCTATATCTTCGCTGTTTTTAAAGAACGCGACAGGCAAAAAAAATCTTGTTATGCGCGCCGAGTACGGCAACGGCAAAGTCGAAAAATTTTATTCGAAAGATAATTTATACGATGAATATTTTAACGAAAGCAAAATATATATAATGGCGAACCATAACAGCGCATCGGCGAGCGAAGGGTTGATAGGCGCGCTCGTTTCGTACGATACGGTAAGGTATTCTGATATTTTCGTTTCTAAAATAGGCGAAAATTGTCGCACTTACGGCAAAGGCATTATGCAAACCACGTTTGTAAATTACGTAACGGGTGAAGCGATAAAACTTACTACCGCAAAAATTTATTGGCCTAACGGTAACTGTATTCACGGTAAGGGCATAACCGAAGAAGACGGCGCAGTTCCGTCTATAACTACCGCCGCAACGGTGTATAAAGACCCCGAACTTGCCGCGGTTTGCGCTAAAATTTAAGCGGTTAAAAATTAGAAAGCAGAATTTAATCAAGTTTTAACAAAGCGGATTTTTGCGTTTTAACTAACGCGAAAATCCGCTTTGTTTGTTATTTAGAAAAATAAGCGTTAAGAGCGTTTGTAATATTTTCGTTTGCTATTTTCGAAATAGGTTGTAAAGGCGGCGAATCGCACTGCGTTTTTTCGGGTATGGCGGCGTTTTTAGAAAATGCCGAAACGGTGTTTATAATATCCGATAAGTTGCCGTTATTTAAAGATAAAAGCGAATTCAAATCGAAATTGCCGTTTAAAAGCGAGTTTAAATTTTTCAGTATCGGTGAATTAATAAAATCGTTATCGCCGCGAATAAACGCGTTTAAAACAGGGGCGAGTTTTTTTAAATCGAGCGAAAAAGTTCCGTTTTTGTTTTGCATGTTAAGTATAAGTAAAATTAAAATAAGTTCCAAGGTTAAACCTCCGTAAATCGTGGCATAAAAGAAAGGGACGGCATATAAATAAAGAGAATAATGCTTTGTTTGCTGATTTTTCAGTAAATCGACAAATAATATTTTTTAGTGGGGGTAAAATGAAAGATTTTAATTCTTATCAAAATTTTAACGATGCCGAAAAACAACAATTTAAAAACAGCGATATGGCTAAAACGGCTATGAAAATAATGCAATCGTTTAACGGAAAGAGCGAAGCGGACCTTTTAAAAGCAATTTATAAAGAAGCGGAAAAAAACAGAAAAGCAGGGGTTTTGAGCGATTCGGAAATAGATAATTTTTATAATATGCTCGCTCCTATGCTCGATAGCGCAAAACGAAAAAAACTTTTAGCGGTCGTAAAAAATTTAAAAGAAATAAAATAGACTTTTAGCCGTGCGTATAATCGTGCGGTTTTTTAAGTTTAGCCGAAAAAGACGCGAACGACGTCGAGTTTTAACGACGCCGAATTTTCAAATTCGGCGTTAACTTTTTAACGGCTAATTCGTTAAGGCGATTTTGCGTACAGAATCGGCGAGTATCGCTATTTCGCTTCGCGACGTAAATTCAGAAAAAGACGCGCGAACAAGTCCCGATTTGCTTTGTAAATATTCGTGCATTAAAGGCGCGCAATGCAGTCCCGCTCTTACGGCTATCGAGTATTCGTCCGATAAAATTTCGGCAACGACGTCGGATGGTATGTTTTCGATATCGAAAGCGACTATGCCGAAAGGATTTTTTTCGGAATAAACTTTAACGTTCGGGATTTTATTAAGGCTTTCTATCGCAAATTGCGTAAGGTCTGCTATATACATCGAAGTTGACGAAATTTTAGATTGCACGTGCAACGTGCCTTCGAAAAGCGACATAATGGCAGGGTAATTTAAAGTTCCCGCTTCTAACGCGTCGGGGTAAACGCCCGGCATATTCAAATTATTGCTCTCGCTACCCGTTCCGCCGTACATAAACGGTTTTATTTTTAACCGCGGCGAAAATAGCAGTGCGCCCGAGCCTTGAAT
>CAYTNZ010000122.1:0-3025 GCA_964439285.1 uncultured Clostridia bacterium
CGTTTTTTTCGTTAAAATTTTGCCAAGAATAAAACCATTCTTTAGACGGTACGTAATTTACGCCGAATTTTAAATCATTTGCCTTTGTCATTGCTTTTATCCCCTTTCGTTAGCTATTTCGATTTCAAATTTACCAGCCGTATTCGAAAACGTTTGAGCTCCTATTTCAAAAACATATTCGCGGTCGCACTCGATAAAATATCGCGTGGCGTTTTTCTCTTTTCGATAAGAAAACTCTACCTTTCCGAGACGCGTTTCCATCGAACACGATAGGCGATTCAAACCCGATACCGTCTTCGGTGCGATACGCAATTTTTCGCCGCGAAAATCGATGCCTGCAAACGTCGTAAAAAAATGCCGAGAAATCGAGCCGAACATCGGATGATTGTTCGATGCCGTCATTCCCCACGTTTCGCAAAGCGTCGTGCGCCCGTTTTTACGCCAATACCCGAACGACGGATATTCTTCGGAAGAAAGAATATCGAAAACGAGTTGGTACTCTTTCAACGCAAGCAAAGTATTAATCACGACGTCCGTTCCGAAAATACCGGTATCCAACGTTTTGTTTTTATATTTTTCGATTAAATTATTTCTTGTCCGCTCGTCGCCGAGCCCTAAATCGATTGCAAATGCGTCCGCACCTTGCACTCCGCCGCAATAACTGTGCGTTTCATCGTTATAATACGCTTTCCGTAAAGCATGCAAATGCTCTTTTCGCAGAATATCGAACGACGCTTTATCTTCTTTTAAAATATCCGCGATTTCCGCCAAATACCCCAGCGCTTTTACGTAATAATACGTATTAACAAACGGCTCGGGAATCTCGACGTCGTCAGGCGTACACCAATCACCCAAACACCAACCGCCTTCGTATTCTTTCACAACGAGTCCGTTCTCGCAAAACGACTCCATGGAACGAACCCATTTCTTTTGATAAGAAAAACATTCCCTCAAAAGGCTTTCGTCTCGATAAAAAGTATAATATCTATACGGCACAATCACAATCGCTGCACCCCAACCGCCGGGACCGCCTCCGCCACCGTAAAAAGGCGCGGTATGTTGCACGTGACCGCTCTTTACATCTTGACAATCCAATATATCGCGAATCCATTTGCGATAAAAAGCCCTCGCGTCGAACATCGACATCGCGCACTCGCAAACGAGTTGCCCGTCTCCCAAATAACCCAATCGTTCTCGATGCGGGCAATCGGACGGTACGCCGCAATGACAATTATCTAAAAAAGTTCTTAAAAAAGCCTCGATAATCCAATTGCAAGTGGGATTATCGCAAGAAAAAGAGGCGATCGCACGAAGATCCGTATGTATCACTTCCACGCGCTCGACTACGGCATTGCCGAACACCTGAAAGTATTGAAACCCGTGCCAAGAAAAACGCGGATATAAAACAGTGCCCGCAGAAGCGTTCTCATAACGATCGCTTTGTATTTGTTCCACTCCTCCCGTGTAGCCGTATTCGAGCGTGCCGTCTTCTTTCAATCCTTCAGCATATCGCACTTCGACGTCGCCTTCGACGGAGCGCAATACGGCGTAACCGCTGATGTTTTCATTCAATTTATAAATACGACTGCCGTCGCTCAGCGTATGCAAAAATTCAAACGAAGACGTGCGAATAATTGCATCCGCAGGGCAATCTTGCAAACAAAGCCGCGTTGAAAAGTCGACTATCGTTGCCCGCTTAGGCTCTGCAATAGGCGCGAAAAACGCGTTTTTAGCAAAAAGGGAGTAATCATGCACTTCGCCGAAATAGATATTGTTTTTACGGATAAAATTATCGGTATAACAACAATCGTCCGATATACCTGTCGTTTTTCCGTTCTCCGTTATTTCATAGCGCAACAATAAGCGTTCGCCATAATGATTTTTACCCTCTACGTTCCTCTCCGTTTGCCGAAACCATCCGTTTCCGATGACGACGCAAAGCGAGTTTTCGCCGATTTTAGCATATTCTTTTAAATCATAACGGCAATAATACGTACGTTCGCTTAAAACGTCGCTATTCGGATAAAACAACGTGTTCCCGTCTCGATTGCAATATTGCGACCAAACGGGTACGAATTTTTCTTTATTAACAAGCGCGCCGTTAATATACAATTCAAAAAATCCCAACGCGCAAATACAAATATCGATTTCACCGCCGCAATAAACGAAACGATTATAGGTATTGACGCTTTGGTACGCGGCGTCAAACGACACCCATTTCGATTTTTTCCAATCCATTTGTTTCAATCCTTTTTTTAGTTGTTTTTTCAATTATATCATACTAATTTGTTTTTTTCTTGTCTTATTTTCTCAAAAATTACACTTTTTTTGGCTAATAAATCACAAAAAAAATCGTCTTTTTTAATTAAACATTAAACCGTCCGGTGATTTCCTTACAACAAAAAACAACGCCCGACTTTATATCGATTTTAACTTCAGGTAAAACCTCAAAAAGGTTGGGATTTGAATAACAAAATGCAAACTTTTAGAAATATTTATTTTCGCTTTAAATATATTTTTTGTGGTTAAATTACTTATTTTTTAAAAGGGCTGCCGCATTAAGCAACAGCCCCTTTTTCATTTTTGGTGCGGGTAAAGAGACTCGAACTCCCACGTCGTTGACAATAGATCCTAAGTCTATCGCGTCTGCCAATTCCGCCATACCCGCGTATATTTTGCGCCGCAACCTATTAAGTACGCGACCATGACAAGATTTTATCATATCGCGTTTTTTTTTGCAAGCGCAAAAGTACGATTTTAAATAAATTTATTTTTTATTTTTTTAAGTCGTTAAGCACGTCTTTAAGCGAAACGGTAGCCAACGAAACGTATTTATCGGCACCGCCGTAATAAATATACAGCAATCCGTCTTTCAAAACCCAGCCGGTAGGAAATACGCAACCGTTATAAATACCCTTTGTTTCGTAATCGAATTCGGGTTCCATAACGAAATCTTTAGTGCGGGCGAGCACCTTTTTGGGGTCGTTTAAATCGAGCAAAGCAAAGCCTACGCGATAAACTTTAT
>CAYTNZ010000123.1:0-3023 GCA_964439285.1 uncultured Clostridia bacterium
GACGCAGGCGAACACTACCAATAAGTACGCCGCTAAATTTTGGTACGAACAAGGTGTCGAAAGGGTCGTGCTCGCTCGCGAACTTTCGATAGCCGAAATTGCTCAAATACGCGATTTTTGCCCCGACTTACAACTCGAAGCCTTCGTGCACGGCGCTATGTGTATTTCGTATAGCGGAAGATGTTTACTCAGTAATTATCTTGCCGGCAGAGATTCGAACCGCGGCGAGTGCGTTCAAGCTTGCCGTTGGAATTACGAGGTTCGTGCGAGCGATAAAGATTTTTATCCCGTCGAAGAAGATAATAAAGGCACGTATATTTTTAACAGTAAAGATTTAAATCTTATCGAGCATTTAAAAGAACTTTCCGACGCGGGTGTCGATTCGTTCAAAATAGAAGGCAGAATGAAAAGCCGTTATTATCTTGCGACCGTGGTAAACGCATACAGGCGCGCCATAAATAAGTTACAGGGTGAAAAGTCGGATTTTTCGGACGAAGAAATTTATTCCGAACTTAAAAAATGCGCGCATCGCGATTTTACTACCGCTTATGCTTTCGGCAAAAACGACGAAACGGTAAACTATACCGATTCGCAAACGAAAGGCTCGTGCGAGTATATAGCAAACGTGGTAGAAGGCGGCGAAGGGTATTCTTTCGTCGAAATGAGAAATCGCTTTAAAGTAGGCGAAAGGTTAGAAATTTTATCGCCAAACGATTATTGCAATAAAAAGTTCGTGCTCGAAGAAATGTTCGATAAAGATCGAAACGAAGTGTCTGACGCAAAACTTGTACAGCAAGTATTAAAAATAAAGTGCCCGTACTCACTTTGCGAAGGCGATATTTTGCGCCGGCCGCAATAACGATAGCGTTTGATTTTTATTTTAAAGAGCAAGAAAAAAATATTGTCGGTGGCATAAAACGGTACATAAAACTCGTATACGTATGCGATAAATTAGGTGAGTAAATGAAAGACAGAGTGATTTTACATTCCGATTTAAATAATTTTTACGCGTCCGTCGAGTGCGTTTTATATCCCGAATTCAAAGGTAAACCTATTGCGGTTTGCGGCGATAAAGAATCGCGGCACGGAATAGTTTTGGCAAAGAGCGAAGAGGCGAAAAAATTCGGGATTAAAACGGGCGACGCCATTTGGGAAGCAAAGCGCAAATGTCCGAGCGTTGTAATTCGCCCCGTACGATTTAACGAATACGTAAAATACTCGAAAAAAGTAAGGGCGATATACGAGCGGTTTACCGATTATATCGAGCCGTTCGGCATAGACGAGTGTTGGCTTGACGTAACCCATAGCGGCATTTTCGGAAACGGCGAGCAAATCGCCGAAAAAATACGCGTCACTGTAAAATCCGAATTAGGTTTAAGCGTTTCGGTGGGCGTAAGTTTCAATAAGGTGTTTGCGAAACTTGCAAGCGATTTAAAAAAGCCTGACGCCGTAACCGTTGTGGACAGAAATAATTTTAAACAAAAAATATATCGTTTGCCCGTATCCGATTTATTATACGTAGGGCGTTCGACCGCCGAAAAATTAAAAAAAATAGGTATTTCGGATATAGGCGCGCTCGCAAATTGCGATGTTGAATTTTTAACGAGTTATCTCGGTAAATGGGGTGCTACGTTGTCAGTTTACGCTCGCGGCGACGACGATTCGCCCGTAAGGCATATGGATGACTTAGCCGAACTTAAATCTATAGGCAATTCGACTACTTGGTACGAAGATATTTATAAAATAACCGACGTTAAAAGAGTAATTTATATTCTTACCGAAAGCGTTGCGTCAAGGCTTAAAGAATCGGGTTTAGGTAAGGCTGACACCGTTCATTTATGGGTAAGAGATAAAGAATTGCAAACGTATTCTTTTCAAAAAAAAGTGCGACCTACCGCGCTGTGCGGCGAAATTGCCGAACACGCTTTTTCGCTGTTTTGCGAAAACTACGTCGCGCGCCGTGCCGTAAGAGGACTTGGTGTTACCGTTTCGGGGTTCGATAAAGGCGTAGAACAGTTGACTTTCGACGTTTTCGACGGCGATTACGAAAAAAAAGAAAAAGTAGAACTCGCAATAGAAAAAATTCGCAATAAACACGGCTACGACAAGTTACAAAGGGGTATAATGTTCGAAGATAAATCTTCGCTTAATATGGACGTAAAAGGAAGTAGACTTATTCGAAAGGATAATTTAGATTACGAAGATAAAGAATAGCGTTTTTGCTTAATTTGTAAAAATGAAAAGTTTCTTAACATAATTTATTTTATTGACTTTGCAAATCGTTAATGATATAATTAATTATAACAAAAAATTATTGGAGGCGGATGATGGGGTTATTTACATCAAAGGCGATAAAAGAAGGAAAAACTAATATTTTAGCAGCGTTAAATGAAGGTTCGATGGATTTATTCAGAGGAGCGCGGTGGGAAGATTACAGCGATAGCGATTTCGTGTCTTTCGTATGCGACGAAGAAAATTTCGGGTCCGGATTTAAAAAGTGGTTCGGTTACGGCAGATACGAGGGTAGCGTTTCGATAAGTTGGACGCCTGCCGACGGGTATTTAAGAATGGAAGTTTATTTCGGCGGTAATACGATAAGCGTGGCAACTATGCGCGATAACGCGGACTTTTTTCAGTCAATATCCGACATTAACATAAATATTAACGCTCCCGGTACGAACGGGTTGAGTTTTCCTAACGTGTGCGTTTCGAAAAAGGGCGTAAGTTTAAGCAATCTTGAAGATCAAGCAAATACGCTTATAGTTGCAATCGGAGTTATTGTAGACGCTCAATAGATTTATTGATTATAGACTGTCGTTAGTGAAATAGAAATAGAAAAAAGGAGATACGTGGTCAAAACGAATTTTTCGTAAGAAAAAACGTGATTATTCGCATTGTTTTGACAAGGTATCTCTTTTGTTTTATAATAAGTACAATTTAATATAAATGCGGGTGATACAAAATATGCAAATGTAGGTTTGTCAAACATATGAGACTGTTTTTAGGAAAAAATTTTAATTATG
>CAYTNZ010000124.1:0-3014 GCA_964439285.1 uncultured Clostridia bacterium
TATCAGGGCAGAAGTTTTAAAGTTTATAGGGGTATGGGTTCGCTCGGCGCAATGGCTGCCGGCAGCAACGATAGATATTTCCAAGAAGGTCAACGCAAATTCGTACCCGAAGGCGTTGAAGGTCGCGTTCCTTACAGAGGAAGTCTTGCCGAAATCGTATTTCAGATGGTAGGCGGTCTTAAATCGGGCATGGGATATTGCGGTATGCCTACAATCGAAGATTTAAGAACCAAGGCTCGTTTTGTAAGAATTACCAACGCAAGCCTTATCGAGAGTCATCCTCACGATATTTCGATAACGAAAGAGTCGCCTAACTATAGTCCTCGCGGACTTTAATAAAAACACGAGAATGTACCGCTAATCAAGCGGTGCATTTTTGCTGTAATTTAGAGTTTTGCATAAATCGTTCGATAAAACGTCTTTTATGCAAAATTGTATCGATATTGTATTTAATATTCATAAAAACATGCATAAATATGTATAAATATTAAAAATATGCAAAAAACAGTTAATATTTTTAAAATATTTTTAAAAAATCGAGTTCAAACGCTTGACTAAATTACGTCTGTTATGTATAATATCATTCGTAAACTGTCAAGCGCTTAAAGTGCGCTTCAAAAATTTTGATTTTTAAAAGAAGGTGCAAAAAAATGGAAAAGAAAGAAATTAAAAAAGTTGTGTTGGCTTATTCTGGCGGCTTAGATACTTCTATTATTATTCCGTGGCTTAAAGAAAACTACAATAACTGCGAAGTAATCGCCGTATCCGGCGACGTAGGACAAGAAAGCGAATTGGAAGGGCTCGAAGAAAAGGCCATTAAAACGGGTGCGTCTAAATTATACATAGAAGATTTGCGTAAAGAATTTATCGAAGATTATATTTATCCTACGATGAAAGCGGGTGCTATTTACGAAAATAAATATCTACTCGGTACGTCTTTCGCTCGTCCCGTAATCGCAAAGAGAATTGTCGAAATCGCAAAAGCCGAAGGCGCGGACGCTATTTGCCACGGCTGCACGGGAAAGGGTAACGACCAAGTTCGTTTCGAACTTACGATTAAGGCTTTCGCTCCCGAAATGACTATTATTGCACCTTGGAGAACTTGGGATATCAAGAGTCGTGACGAAGAAATCGATTATGCCGAAGCGCATAATATTCCTTTAAAAATTACTCGCGAAACAAACTATTCTAAAGATAAAAATCTTTGGCATTTATCGCACGAAGGTATGGATTTGGAAAATCCTGCGAACGAGCCTAAATACGACGATATTTTAGAACTCGGCGTATCTCCCGAAAAAGCACCCGATAAACCCACTTACGTTTCAATCACGTTCGAAAAGGGTATTCCCGTAGCGGTTGACGGCGAAAAATTATCTTCGGTCGAAATTATCGACAAATTGAATAAAATAGGCGGAGCGAACGGCGTAGGTATTTGCGATATGGTAGAAAATCGTCTTGTAGGTATGAAGAGCCGCGGCGTATACGAAACCCCCGGCGGTACGATTCTTTATACCGCGCACGAGATTTTAGAAAGTATTTGTCTTGACAAAGAAACTCAGCATTTTAAACAACATATCGCGGTTAAATTTGCCGATCTCGTTTATAACGGTCAATGGTTTACGCCTTTGAGAGAGGCTCTTTCCGCTTTCGTCGACAAAACACAAGAAACGGTTAGCGGTAACGTTAAACTTAAAATTTACAAAGGTAACGTTATGAACGCAGGAGTTACGAGTCCTAATTCGTTATATAGCGAAGAAATCGCCACCTTCGGCGAAGACAGCGTATACGACCAATACGATTCGCAAGGCTTTATAAATCTTTTCGGGTTGCCTATAAAGGTTAAAGCGCTTCTCGATCAGAAAAAATTGAAATAACTAACTTACTTGCGTCGCCGAATACGGCTGTTGCAAGTTTAAAATATGCAGGAGCAAAAAAATGTATAACGTATTTATCGACGGTAAAGAAGGAACGACGGGACTGCAAATTTACGAGCGTTTGGGAAAAAGAAGCGATATAAATATCATAACGCTTTCAGAAGAACTCAGAAAAGACGTTAACGCTCGCAAACGGTGTATAAATTCCGCCGATATCGTTTTTTTATGTTTGCCTGACGCGGCAGCCGTCGAGTCGGTATCTTTGGTGGAAAACGAAAAGGTTAAAATAATAGACGCGTCTACCGCTCATAGAACGAAAGATGGGTGGGCTTACGGCTTTCCCGAACTTTCTTTAAAACACAGAGAAAATATTAAAAACGGAAAAAGGGTAGCCGTTCCCGGTTGCCATGCGAGCGGTTTTATATCGCTCGTGTATCCGCTTATCGCAGGCGGATTCGTTAATCCTGAATATCCGTTCGTTTGTCATTCGGTAACCGGTTACAGCGGCGGCGGCAAAAAAATGATTGCCGAATACGAAAGCGCGGACAGAGATATAAGGCTTAAAAGTCCGAGACAGTACGGGCTCGGGCTTTCTCATAAACATTTACCAGAAATGACTGCCGTTTGCTCTCTTTCGAATAAACCGATATTCAATCCGATAGTTTCGGATTATTATAGCGGGATGTGTGTAACCGTTCCTATACATACGCGTTTAACCGCTAAAAAAACGAGCGTCGCTATATTAAAAGAATATTTTTCCGACTATTACGGCGACAGTAATTTCATTAAAGTTATCGAAAAAGAAAATCTCGACAGGGGCTTTTTGTCGGCAAACGATTTGTGCGGTACGAATAATATGCAAATTTATATCGACGGTAACGACGAGCAAATTTTACTCGCTTCGAGATTCGATAATCTCGGCAAGGGTGCTTCTGGTGCTGCGGTGCAATGTATGAATATTATGCTCGGGCTCGACGAAATAACTTCGCTTTTATAAATCGATTGGCGGAATTATTACGTTTATTTTTACGGAGAAATTTATGAAAAGAATAATTGGCGGTGTATGCGCTGCAAAAGGTTTTAAGGCTAACGGCGTACATTGCGGAATAAGAAAAAATAAAACCAAACGCGACTTGTCGT
>CAYTNZ010000125.1:0-2983 GCA_964439285.1 uncultured Clostridia bacterium
GGTTGCTACGGCGAATTCGCCCGAACTTTTCGAGCCTATTTTAAAAAATAACAATCTTTACGATTTGTTCGACGCTTTTACTACGGTAGACGAAGTGGAAAAGAATAAATCGTATCCCGATATATTTTTAAAAAGCGCCGAAAAACTTTGTTTAAAGGCAGAAGATTGTGATGTGTACGAAGACAGTATTATCGCAATTCGTACGGCTAAAGCTATCGGAATGAAAACGATAGGCGTGTACGATAAAAGCGCAGAAGAACTTGTACCCGAGTTAAAACGTTGTTGCGACAAATTTATTTACGGTTTTTCCGAATTGTTGTAAAAAGATTTGCTTTTATAACTTTTTTGTGATAAAATACTTGGAATTATATTAAAAACATACTTAAAATCATATAAAAAATACGGGAGATATATTATGGCATACAGTTCAAAACTTTCTATTATGCAAACCGAAATAGCGGTTAAAGAAATTAAGACGATTTTCGAAACGGAACTTTCGAATGCGCTTAATTTAACTCGAATATCCGCACCGTTATTCGTAACAAAAAACAGCGGTTTGAACGATAATTTGAACGGTTTCGAACGTCCCGTATCTTTCGATATAAAAGCGATGGGCGAAACCGCCGAAGTGGTGCACAGTCTTGCGAAGTGGAAGCGTTTTGCTCTGGCTAAATACGGGTTTAAACCTTTGTCGGGTATGTATACCGATATGAACGCGATAAGACGAGACGAAGATATGGATAATCTTCATTCGATTTACGTGGACCAGTGGGATTGGGAAGTCGTAATAACAGACGAATTGAGAACGGTAGAGTATCTTAAAGAAACTGTTCGTAAAATTTACGCCGCTTTGTATAAAACGGCTAAAAAAATCGGTAAAAAAT
Organism: uncultured Clostridia bacterium; assembly: GCA_964439285.1. Taxonomy (GTDB): domain Bacteria; phylum Bacillota; class Clostridia; order Christensenellales; family Borkfalkiaceae; genus Borkfalkia. Next base: position 885 of record CAYTNZ010000125.1, read on the forward strand.
ATAGGTCGCTCGAAAATTATCTTTCTAAAAACATATCTTTTATTACAACGCAAGAACTCGAAGATTTATATCCCGATTATACCGCAAAACAGCGCGAAAACGCGTACGTCAAAGAACACGGCTCAACGTTTATAATGCAAATAGGCGCGCCTTTAAAATCGGGTAAAAAACACGACGGCAGAGCGCCCGACTACGATGATTGGCAATTGAACGGCGATATTATGCTGTATTATCCCGTACTCGATTGCGCGTTAGAAATTTCGTCTATGGGTATTCGCGTAAACGCCGAATCGCTTAAAAAGCAACTTGCGGCGGAAAATTGTAGCGAAAGAGCGGAACTTCCTTTCCATAAGGCGCTTATAAACGGCGAGTTGCCGCTTACGATGGGCGGCGGCATAGGGCAATCAAGGCTTTGTTTGTATCTTTTAAACAAAATGCACATAGGCGAAGTTCAGGCTTCGCTGTGGGATAAAAAAACAATCGAATATTGCGAAAAAAATAATATAGAATTAATGTAAAAACGTGTATTAAACGTGCATTCGTACGTTTAATACGTTTTTATGTTTTTTTAGAGAGCGTTTGTAAATTCGCAATCTGTATTAAGGTTATAAGTTTGTAAAATTTTTATAGGAGAAATATATATGGTAAAAACTTTGGCTAAAAGTATACGAGAATATAAAAAACCGTCGATACTTTCTCCGCTGTTCGTTTCGTTGGAGGTTGTAGTCGAGTGCATAATGCCCCTGTTTATTATGGATTTTATCGAAGAAATTTCGGCAGGCGCGCATAGCAACTCTTTGCCTATGACCACGATTTTATATTACGGCGGAATATTGGTCGCAATGTCGCTGTTGTCGCTTGCCTTCGGTATGTTGTCGGGGCGTTACGCGGCACGTGCGAGCGCGGGCTTTGCGAAAAATTTGCGTAAAGATATGTATTACGCGATACAAGATTATTCGTTTTCGAATATAGATAAATTTTCGACGTCGAGCCTTGTAACCCGTTTAACGACTGACGTTACTAACGTTCAAATGGCGTATATGATGATAATTCGCGTAGCGATTCGTTGTCCGCTTATGCTTGTCTTTTCGCTCGTTATGGCGTTTAAGGTAAACACTACGATATCGCTTATTTTTCTTGCGCTCGTGCCTTTGCTTGCCGTAGTGTTGGTAATCGTTATTAAAAAGGCTTTTCCCATATTCGAAAAAGTATTTAAAAAGTACGATAATATGAACCGTTCGGTAAGAGAAGATATAAAGGGAATAAGAGTGGTAAAATCTTTCGTTCGCGAAGAATTCGAACAAGATAAATTTAAACGTGCGAGTGAAGACGTTGCAAAAGATTTTACGCTTGCAGAACGTATACTTGCCGTAAATCAGCCTGCGATGCAGGTTTGTGTTCATATAGGAATACTTTTTATTTTCTTTTTTGCGTCGTTATTAACGCTTAGAGGTAAAACCGTTGGAGAAGGCGATTTAACGGTGCTTATTATGTATTCGATGCAAATTCTTTCGAGTGTTATGCAACTTTCGATGGTTCTCGTTATGATAACAATCGCGCGTACTTCGGTTAGACGTATAGTAGAAGTGTTGAACGAAAAAAGCAACATTATTTCACCTGAGAACGCCGTAGATAAGGTCGAAAACGGCGAAATAATATTCGATAACGTAACTTTTAAATATTCCGAAACTGCAGAAAAATCTGCGCTTTCAAACGTAAACTTAAAAATAAAATCGGGGCAAACCGTAGGTATTTTAGGCGGAACGGGTTCGTCTAAATCAACTTTGGTAAATTTAATTCCAAGACTTTACGATACGACGGAAGGCGCTGTTTACGTGGGCGGCGTCAACGTAAAAGATTACGATTTAGAAACGCTAAGAAACAGCGTTGCTATGGTTTTACAGAAAAACGTGCTTTTTTCGGGAACGATAAAAGAAAACTTGCGTTGGGGTAAAGAGAACGCTACCGACGAAGAAATAGAACGCGTGTGCAAACTTGCGTGCGCCGACGATTTTATTCAAACTTTTCCTAAAAAGTACGATACGTATATCTAACAAGGCGGAACGAACGTTTCAGGCGGTCAAAAACAGCGTCTTTGC
>CAYTNZ010000126.1:0-2972 GCA_964439285.1 uncultured Clostridia bacterium
GAATATGCCGCAATAAGAAAAGTTAAAAAAACTTATGAAGATAATCGTAGTAAAGTTACGATGGACGCTTATTTTGAAATAGGTTTTATGTATATGTCGATAACAGCCGACGAATACGAATCGATTTTGGCTTACGAAAACGAAACGGGCGAAACCGTTTTGTATCCTATGGTAGACATATATAATTCGGAAATAGCCGACGCCGCCGACGCTAATTATTGGTTTAAAACGGATGAGCGCGGTAGGGCTGCTTACGATGATGCGGGCAATTTGCAAGATATGTACATGCGCGACGATAACGGCAACGTGATATACGCGTTAAACAGAGATATCAGCGGTTTATACGTGCGCGTTTTGTATCATAATTATTTCGTTTACGAAAACGGAACAACGCCCGAATTTATTTTCGGTACTAATTCGGTAGGGCAAGACATAGTCGTAAGACTTGCGTCGGGCATACGCTTATCTCTATTGTTGGCGTTCGGCGTATCAGCCATAAATCTTGTAATCGGCGCGATTTACGGCACTATCGAAGGGTATTACGGCGGTACGGTCGATTTAATTATGGAAAGAATAGTAGACGTATTGTCGGGGCTTCCTTTCGTGGTTGTGGCAACGCTTTTTCAAATGCATTTTGCAAATACCGCGGGAATACTGCCGTCGTTACTGTTTGCATTCGTTTTAACGGGGTGGATAGGCACGTCGCGAAGGGTACGTACTCAGTTTTACAGGTTTAAAAGTCAAGAATACGTACTTGCCGCGCGAACGCTCGGCGCGAGCGACGCAAGGCTTATGTTCGTGCATATATTCCCCAATACGTTAGGCACTATTATTACCTCATCGGTATTGGTTATTCCCAACGTAATATTTTCGGAATCTATGCTTTCGTATCTCGGCATAGTAAATTTAAACGGCTCTACGATGACGAGTATCGGCGCGATGCTGTCGGACGGGCAAGCGGTGCTTTCTTCTTTCCCGCACGTTATATTTTTCCCTGCGCTCGTCATATCGCTGCTTATGATTTCGTTTAACTTGTTCGGTAACGGACTTAGAGATGCATTTAATCCTTCGCTTCGCGGGGTGGACGAATAATGGATAAAAAACTCGAAGTAAAAGATTTGCGCATTTCCTTTCGCACTACGGGCGGAAAAGTGCAAGCCGTGCGCGATATAAGTTTCGATTTGTACGAAGGCGAAACGCTCGCCATAGTGGGCGAGTCGGGTTCGGGAAAATCGGTAACCACTCGTGCCGTAATGGGCATTTCGGCAGGTAACGCTATTTTAGAAAACGGCGAAATTTTGTACGACGGCAAAGATTTAATGAAGTTTTCGGAAGAAGACTTTCAAGAAATACGCGGTAACAAAATCGCGATGATATTCCAAGACCCGATGTCAAGTTTAAATCCTATCGTCAAGGTAGGAAAACAACTTACGGAGGCTATGCTTTTAAAAAGCAAAACCAATCGTAAAAACGGCAAAAAAGATTTTTACGATATGCTTAAAAAACTTTCGAACGCCGTTTCGGAAAGCGGAGAAAACTCTGATTTTTTAAGTCTTTTCGATAAATTCGTTCAGGTAGAAAAACTCGCGACCAAAGAAGAAGCGGAGTTTTTGCAGGCTCGTGAAAACGCGGAAGAAGCAAACGAGCGAATTGCCGAACTTTTGGTCGCGTTTGAAAAAAAGAGCCAAAGCGTCGTGAACTCTGCGTGTGTGGGTATTCTCAAATACGCGTCTAAATGTTCGAATCGTTTTATAAAAGGGTGCGACGGCGAAACTTTTGTTTCGGCACTCGAAGTTTTAAAAAAAGACGGCGATAAGAAAGACGCGCTCGAAACGCTTAAAAGTATAATAGAAAAAGGACTTGCAATTGAAATTCCCGACTTTTTCGCGATATCGTTTTACGAATTGTTTTCGGGAAATACCGCCGGCACGTGCGATATTTCGGCACTTAATAAACTTACGCGCGAATATTGCGTAGAGTTTTATTCCGAGTTTATTTCGGCGGCTGAAAAGGGTGTTGCCTATTCGGCGAAAAAGCACGGCGCGCTGCGCGAAAATCTTATTCCGGAACTTGAAAACGCGATAGAAATATTGTCGGGCGAGTGGGAAAAAGACGCTATTCGCGCACTCGTAAAAGAACTTAGCGAAAAAGTAAAAAACTGTATCGACCCGCTCGCTATCAAAAAAGAGAGCGCGGAACATACTTTCGGCACGAGTATACATTCGTATTGCGAGAAATATTTTGCCGCGATAGTCAAAAACGCCAAAGAAACAAAACGTTTTAAAAGTCAAACGGCAAAGCGTAACGCGCTTTTAGAAAAAGGTAAACAGGTCGATTGGAAAGTTGCGCCGGCAGCCCTTACCGATACCGAAATTATTAAAGAAAACGCTTTGGCTGCGGTTAAAAATCTTATTTCGCTTTATAAAAAAATGTCTAAAACGACTATAGATTGCAAAGCGGAAGCGGAAAGTTTAGTAGAATATCTTAAAAAGAAAGCGTCGCTCACCGCTACTAAAATGACGAAAAACGCTGCTAAGCGTAAAGCCATAAGGCTTTTAAACGAAGTAGGTATTCCCGAACCCGAAAAAAGATACGCGCAGTATCCTTTTCAAATGTCGGGCGGACAAAGACAGCGTATAGTTATAGCGATTGCACTTTCTGCAGACCCCGATATATTGATTTGCGACGAGCCGACGACCGCGCTCGACGTTACCATTCAAGCACAAATTTTAGACCTTATAAACAAGGTTAAAAAAGAACGTAATCTTTCGGTTATTTTCATTACGCACGATTTGGGCGTGGTTGCCAATATCGCCGACAGAATCGCGGTTATGTACGCAGGTAAAATAGTCGAATACGGTACGTGCGAAGAAGTGTTCTATAAGCCTGCGCATCCGTATACTTGGGCGCTTTTATCGTCCGTTCCCGATATGGAAAGCAGCGAAAGGTTAGAAACAATCCCCGGTACGCCG
>CAYTNZ010000127.1:0-2923 GCA_964439285.1 uncultured Clostridia bacterium
TCTTTTCGCTATCTTTTTTTATGCCTTTTGTCTCATATCTATTGTAATCCTACAATAAATTTAAACCGAGAACGAAAAAGATATTGACTTTAAATATTATTTATGTTAAAATGTTTTAAAACTTATATTTAAAGTTATGAAGAGAAATAGTAAATTACTTGTTTTTTTCAGAGAGAAGGCGGTCGGTGTAAGCCTTTAAAAAGAGTTTTTGAACCCGTCTTGGAACTGTTGCGCGAATAAGCGAGTGTTTTAGTAAGCGTTATCGGGTTTCTCCCGTTATAGAGAAAGGTATTGTTTGTACTGACGAGTGCGGAATTTTTTCCGAATTTAGGTGGTAACACGGACTTATAAGTTCGCCCTAAGTCGATTTATTAATCGGTTTAGGGCGTTTTTTTATATTTTATCTTTTCGAGTGCTATAACGTCGAAGTCGAATTTAAAAATAAAAGGAGTTTGTTTTTATGAAATTAGAAAAATTGGTGGGCGAAAGATTTAAAGAAAAACCGGCTGATTGCACGGTAGACAGTCATGCTTTAATGGTGCGCGGCGGTTATATAAAATACGTAGCCAACGGCATTTATTCTTCGTTTATGCCGTTAAAACGTATAACGCGTAAAATAGAACAAATCATACGAGAAGAGATGGACGCAATCGACGGACAAGAAGTTCTCTTTCCCGTAGTTATGCCTGCTACTATTTGGCAAGAATCGGGCAGATATAACAGTATCGGCAAAGAATTGGTTCGTTTTAACGACAGAAACGATAGTCCGCTCGTTCTCGGTATGACGCACGAAGAGGCTGCCGTTCAACTCGTTAGAGAATACGGGCAAAGTTACAATAAATATCCGTTTATGATATATCAGATACAAACTAAATTTCGCGATGAGGCAAGACCTAAATCGGGACTTATGCGCGTTCGCGAGTTTACTATGAAAGACGCGTATTCTTTCCATACGAGCCAAAAAGATTTAGAAGAGTATTACGATAAGTGTCATAAAGCATACGAACGCATATTCGAAAGAGTAGGTATTCCCGAAGTTATTTCGGTCGCTTCCGATTCGGGTATGATGGGGGGTAATATATCTCACGAATTTATGCTTTTAACCGATATAGGCGAAGATTCTATCGCAATTTGTACCGAATGCGATTATCGCGCAAATATGGAAGCCGCCGAAAATATAAACGATTGCGTTAAAGACGAAATTTCGGAAGAATTAAAAAAGGTAAGTACGCCCGACAAACACACGATAGAAGAAGTGTGTTCATATTTGAATCTTAGCGATAAAAAAGCGTGCAAAGCGGTTGTTTATCAAAGAAATTCGGACGATAAATATATAGTACTTTTTTTGCGCGGCGACTTAGAAGTAAACGAAACCAAGTTGACCAACCGTTTAGGATTCGACGTTCATCCTGCGGTAATTACCGAAGAATGCGGTTTAAACGCGGGATTTATAGGACCTTATAATTTAAAAGGCGATTTTATAGTACTTTACGATAATTCGTTAAAGGGTATGAATAATCTCGTTTGCGGCGCAAACGCCGTAGGTTATCACTATACGGGGCTCGATATGGACAGAGATATACCTAACGTAGAGTATTTCGATTTTGCAAAGATACAAGAAGGCGGAATTTGTCCTCATTGCGGTAAACGTACAATTACCATATCTCGCGGCGTCGAAGTTGGTAATATCTTCCAGTTAGGAACGAAATACACCAAGGCTATGAATATGACTTATCTCGATTCGGAAGGGCGTTTGCAGTATCCTATTATGGGTTGCTACGGTATAGGCGTAGGTCGTCTTGCGGCTTCTATTTGCGAAGTGCATCACGACGATTACGGTCCTATTTGGCCTAAGGCTATTGCCCCGTATCAAGTGCATTTATGCGCCGTTCGCGCCGATAATAGCGAAGTTAAACAATTTGCCGATAAATTGTACGAAGATTTACAAAATCGCGGCGTAGAAGTTATTTACGACGACAGGGACGTAAGCGCGGGAATAATGTTCTCGGACGCCGACCTTTTAGGCGTTCCGTTAAGGGTTATCGTAAGTCCTCGAAACGTAAAACAGGGCATCGTCGAAATAGCGGCGAGAGATAAGAGTTTTTCTGAAAAAGCGCCTATGGAAACGGCTTTAACCGAAATAGAAAAATATTTGTAATACAAGAAGTTAGCGCTTTGCTTGCAAGGAGTGATAACTTCGCCGTATTTCAAATTCGAAATGCAAAAACGAAAGTTTTTGTAAAAAATTGGTAGTATTATCGAAAAAACGCGGCAGGGTAATAATAGTGTGTTTAGGAGGATTTTATGCGTACTGTTAACGAGGCGGAACACAACAAAAAGAAAATCGAAATAATGGAAAAATGTTTCGACTGTTATTCTGAATACGGTTTCGGTAACGTGGGTATTAAAGCGTTGGGTAAGGCGTGCGGAATAACGCATGCGAACTTGTATGTCTACTTTAAAAATCTCGACGATTTGGTTATTCAAGCAACCGAACATTGTATGAGCAAAGTCGAAGACGATTTTATGGCGAAAGCGCCCGAAAGTTTAAACGACCTCGAAGCGTTTATAGACGAAATTCCTTATTGGACCGAGCGTTACCACGGTAAAAAATATCGTCTTATGTATCAAGTTTATACCGACCCACGTTATATCGAATATGGTAAAAAGTTTTTTGACGGAGTAAACAATCGTTATACCGAATATGCTAAATTACTCGAACCTAAATTGGGTATTTCGCACGATATAATCGTGGCGTTTATATTTATGCTCGTACGCGCAAGCGTGCATTACGCAATGTTTAAAGACGAATATTATTTAAAAGCGCAAATAGGTGTAATTAAACAATCGTTAAATATGTTTATTGAACGCGCTCAATCGAAAAAATAACGTTAAAATTGCAATGTTTTCGCAATTTTTTATC
>CAYTNZ010000128.1:0-2899 GCA_964439285.1 uncultured Clostridia bacterium
TAAAAACAGGGGGATTGCGCTTTCGCGCGAAAAACTTTTGTGCGACGTGTGGGGGTTCGATTTTTACGGCGACGACAGAACGGTCGATACTCATATAAAAATGCTTCGTAGCAATCTTAAAGAGTATAGAAAATTTATTATAACGCTCAGGGGCTTAGGGTATAAATTCGAGGTATAAATGAAAAGGTTTAAAAGCATAAACTTTATATTATGGATGAGTTTTCTCGCTTTTGCCGGATTTATTTTGATACTGACTTGGGTATTTCAAACAGCGCTTTTAAGAACTTTTCTCGATATAGAAATTAAAGAAGATTTAAATAAAGTCGGAAAAGAAACGTATGAAATGCTCGTCCGCTTTCCGCAAACCGACGAAAGCATAAATAATTATATCGCGTTGCAAGAAGACGATAATCATTCAGCCGACATATATATTCTCGATTATCAAACGGGCGAAATTTTATATCCTACGACCGTTATCGACGAGAAGAAGGAAAGTACCGTGGTTCAGTACGATGCGGCGGTGAAAAGTCAATTACAAGGCAAAGAATACGGCAGCGGAGTTATATTGAACGGCGAGCGAAATTTTAGAGCGTACGTTGCCAAAATTTCGGTTTCGGTTAACGGAAGAACACCTACGGATGCGTGCCTTTACGTAAATTATTCGACGGCGATTGCCGATAGCACGTTAGGAACGATGCGTTTGCAACTTATGATGATTGCGCTTATAGTTATATTCGTCGCGCTTATTATTTCGGGCGTTCTTTCTATAGAACTTACAAAACCCATATCGCAAATCACTCGTGCGGCAAAACGTATGGCGACGGGCGATTTTTCGGTCGATTTTCAAGTAAGATATTCTTATGCCGAAATGAACGCTCTTGCCGAAACTTTAAACTATGCGAAAGAAGAAATAGGCAGAGCGGACGAATTGCAAAAAGAAGTGCTTGCAAACGTAACGCACGATTTGAAAACGCCGCTCACTATGATTAAAGCGTACGCGTCTATGATACAAGAAATTTCGGGTGATAATCCCGAAAAGCGCGAAAAGCATACGCAGGTTATAATCGACGAGACGGATAGACTTGCTTCGCTTGTAAACGATATTTTAAAAATGTCTAAAATTCGTACTGGAATGGATACTTTAAATATCGAAGAGTTTAATCTTTCGGAATTTATTCATACAGTTTTAGAAAGATTCGGCTTTTTGTCGGAAACTCAAGGATATACCATAATAAGAGATATCGACGACGAGTTGTATACTAAAGCGGATAAAGATAAAATAGAACAGGTAATTTATAATCTTATAGGAAACGCGGTAAACTACACGGGCGACGATAAAAAAATAACGGTATCTTTAAAAGTGCAAGATAAGTTGTTACGCTTTGCCGTTACCGATACGGGTAAAGGAATTCCGCCCGAAGAAAGCGCGGCTATTTGGGACAGATATTATCGTTTAGACGAAACTCATAAACGTCCTATTCAGGGAACGGGACTCGGACTTTCGATTGTAAAAACAATACTCGTAAAACACGGGTTTAAGTTCGGCGTCGAAAGCGAAGTGGGAAAAGGTTCTACCTTTTTCGTTGAATTTCCTAATATGTAAGCATTATATGTAAACGTTTTAATTCGAATAAGTTTTACTGCAAAATATTACGCGCGGAGTTTTATCCGCGCGTAATTTCGTCAAAATGCAAATATGTAGCCAAAACGCCGCGTTCTTATAAAACAAACTTTTTTGCGAGTGATAAGTAGCGTAAAAATACTTGAAAAAAATATGTAAGAGTGATAAAATTAAAATTATGAATACGATAGTTGTTGCAAGTGGAAATAAATCGAAAATAAAAGAAATTCAAGAAATTTTTACGGGATACACCGTTGTTACCATGAAAGACGCGGGCTTTTTGGGCGATATCGAAGAAGACGGTACGACTTTTGAAGAAAACGCGATTATAAAGGCTCGTACCGTTAGCGAAAAATTAAACTGCGTTGCTCTTGCCGACGATAGCGGACTTTGCGTAAACGCGCTCGGCGGCGCACCGGGAATTTATAGCGCTCGCTTTTGCGGACGCCACGGCGACGATAAGGCTAATAACAATCTTCTTTTAGAAAAATTGAAAAATAAAACCGATAGAAGCGGATATTTCGAATGCTTTGTCGCTTTGTACTTTCCTGACGGCAAAATAATTACCGCGTCGGGAAAAACTTTCGGCGTTATATTGGAAAAGGAAGAAGGCGATAACGGTTTCGGTTACGACCCGTTGTTTTTCAGTACCGAGATAAATAAGTGCTTCGGCGTTGCTACGGCAGAAGAAAAAAACGCGATTTCGCATAGAGGCAGGGCGCTTAGAGAACTTTCGCGAAAATTGAAAGCGGAAGAATTATGAAAACTTTAGTTATACTTTCGGATACGCATAGAAATCTCGAACCTATTCAAAAAATCGGCAGAGTATTGGACGAGTGCGATTATATCGTGCATCTCGGCGATATGGCGAGCGACGCTAAGGAACTTTTAAAGTGTTATCCCGAAAAAACGTACGTAATAACGGGCAATAACGATTTGTGCGGCGGATTCGACGAACTTGAATTAGAAATAGAGCAACGTAAAATATTTGCTTGCCACGGGCACAGATACAACGTAAAGTGCGGTATCGATTCTATTATAGACGTTTGCAAAAGAAGGGGTTGCGATATAGCGCTTTACGGGCATACTCATAATGCCGAGATTTGCGAAAAAGACGGTATATTGATTATAAATCCCGGGGCGATGACGAGATATACGCCTAATAAAAGTTATTGCTATTTGGTAATCGAAAAAGCAAAAGCGGTCGCAACTATCGTAAACATCAGAGAATGGATTTAAGCGATTTTTAATTATTATACTTTATTTATAAACGTCGGC
>CAYTNZ010000129.1:0-2884 GCA_964439285.1 uncultured Clostridia bacterium
GGCTTTTACGAATTTACTTAAAAGCACGCTGTCGCTCGTAAATCGATATAAATTTACGTTTTGAATTATTTTTAGATTACCCTCTAACAGTTCTTCTATAACTTCGCCGTCAGAAAGCGAAACGTTTTGTTGCATTGTACTATCCTTACTGTATATAAAAATTTGCTTTTAACAGATAATTAAATTTTGCGAATGATTTTTATAAATTTATTTTTTGTTAGCGATATCATATCTTACTCAGCGCGCCTACTATTAATAAAATAATAAAGTAAACGTATAAAAAACCTGCCAACACCGTAAATATCGCCGTATCGAGCAGCATTAAAAATACGCGAAAACCCTTTTTTAATTTCGTATTCGCAATAAAATAATTAATTACGCCCGCAATTACGCCGAATACGGAAAAAAACAGCGTGCTTACCGCAATGCACGAAACTTTTCCCCATCCGTCCGCATCGCTAAAAACACCTAATAAAATTCCCGCGATAACGGCGACGGCTAAAGGCAAAAATATAAAAACTATATCGCATTTAGTTAAATCTTTTAATTTTTTCATTTTTATACCCCCACGTTTTTAATAGAAAAATAAACATTTTAAAAGTTACGAACGCAAAAAACTAAAACACTTTTTTATCAAAAAACAGACGTTTGCGATAGCAAGCCTGATTTGCTAAAAATCAGCAAATCAATATCACATAGATTATAATAATCTACTGTTTTTCCCAAAACCACGTTTTTGAGAAAAAGCACCTTGTTTGCCCGTAAGGCGCTTAGGCAGGAAAAGTGAATGACCGCATTTAGATAATACGAGAGCCCTTAAACTATGCGGTCAGAGAAAAACTCCGTTTGCCGAGCCGACTTTTCGGTGAACAAAGGGGTTTTTCTAAAACTCACGGAAAATTCTTTATCTCTTTTAAAGAATTTTCGTGAAGAAAATTTACTTCGTATATTTTTTATTATACCATTAAAAATAAAAAATTCGGCGCGCCGTTTAGGCGTTTCCGATTTCAAGGAGAACACTATTGAAAAAATTACTTACCGTACTTTTAAGTTTCGCTCTGTTTATTTTGCCGATTTCAGCATGTTCGCAAAACGACAATAATTTAAAAAAAGTAAAGTTGAGCGAAGTTACTCATTCGATTTTTTACGCCCCTATGTACCTTGCCGATGCGCTCGGATATTTCGAACAAGAAGGCATAAAAATAGAACTTTCCAACGGCGGCGGGGCAGACGCGGTTATGGCTGCGGTACTGTCGGGCAACGCCGATATAGGTTTTTGCGGTCCCGAAGCGGCGCTATACGTTCTTATAGGCGGCTCTAACAACGTGCCTACGGTATTCGGTCAACTTACCAAGCGCGACGGTTCTTTTCTCGTTTCGAGAATAAACGAAAAAGATACTTTCGATTGGAAAACCACCCTTTCAGGCAAAGAAATACTCGCAGGCAGAAAAGGCGGCGTTCCCGCTATGACTTTCGAATACGTATTAAACGGCGCCGGACTTTACGACGGCGAAAACGTTACAATGAACTACGACGTTGCGTTTAATCTTATGACTTCGGCATTCGAAGCGGGAACGGCAGATTACTGTACGATGTTCGAACCTTCCGCAAGCGAATACGAAAAAGCGGGAAAAGGTTATATCATAGCCTCGGTAGGCGAAGCGTCGGGCGAAATCCCCTACACCTGTTATATCGCAAAAAAAAGTTATATCGAAAAGAACACCGATACCGTAAAAGGTTTTTTACGCGCTATAATGAAGGGCATAAAATATATCAACGAAACGAATAACGAAATCGCCGCGAACAAACTTATTCCTTATTTTGACGGAACGAGTAAACAATCTATAATAACGTCGATAGAAAGTTACAAAAAAATAGACGCGTGGCAAACGGATATGACGATGACGAAAGACAGTTTTAACCGTCTGCAAGACGTTATAGCAAACGCGGGCGAACTTGAAAAACGCGCAGAATTTTCACAACTTGTAAATACCGAATATTCGTCCGAAATTTATAAAGAAGTTTATCGCCTATAATAAAAAACGTTAACTTATTCTAATATTTTCGGGGCAATACCCCCGCCTTTTACAGAGGTTTAATATGAACGAAAATACAAAAGCAATTTTAGAATTCAAAAACGTAAGTTTAAATTACCATACGCCGCAAGGAGAAACGCTCGCAGTAAAAGACTTGTCGTTTTCGGTTTATTTCGGAGAATTCATTGCCGTTATAGGACCGTCAGGTTGCGGAAAAACAACCGTTTTGTCGCTTTCGGCAAACCTTTTAAAAGCGTCGAGCGGCGAAGTTTTAATACACGGTAAAAAGGCGGATTCGAAAAACCGAAACTACGGTTATATGCTGCAAAAAGACGAACTTTTTTCTTGGAGAACCATCGAAAAAAATATAATGTTGCCCCTTGAAATACACAAAACGAATACGATAGAAAATCGCGATAGAGCGTTAAAACTTGCTCGTAAATACGGATTGGGAGATTTTTTAAAGCACTACCCCGACCAACTATCCGGCGGAATGCGACAACGCGCCGCTTTAATTCGAACGCTTGCCGCAGCGCCCGAACTACTACTTCTCGACGAACCTTTTTCGGCACTCGACTATCAAACGCGGCTCTCAGTTTGCGACGACGTGTATTCGATAATAAAAAGCGAGAAAAAAACGGCGATACTCGTAACGCACGATATAAGCGAAGCAATTTCTCTTGCCGACAGAATAATCGTTTTAACCAAACGCCCCGCAAAAATTTTAAATATACACAAAATGAATTTCAGCGCACAAGAACCGCTTAAAAGGCGCGAATCGCCCGAATTTTCGATTTGGTTCGAAAAATTGTGGAAGGAGTTAAACGCATGAAAAACTTAAATTATTC
>CAYTNZ010000130.1:0-2882 GCA_964439285.1 uncultured Clostridia bacterium
TTTTGCCTTTTTTTAGACAATTTTGATACTTTTTTACGCAACTTTTTATCCGTATAATATACTATTAGATGACACTTTTTTTTATTTTTCGCCAATAATACGTATATTTTTATGAAAAAAAGTTATAAAGCCGCCGAATTTATAATTTTTATATATTAAAAACAGCCGTTTTGTTCATCTAATAGTATATTAGATGACACTTTTTTATTATATATTTTTGGCTTATTTTATAAATTAGACGCGTTTTATTCGGCTTTATTTGCCTTTGCTTTCGCTCTGTTTTCGCGGCGACGCTGTTTTGCCTGCTCTTTTTTATAGGCTTTTTCTTCTTCGATTGCTTTTACGGCAATGCCTATACTGTCTTTTACTGCGTTGAGCGAAGCCTCGTCCGTAACTTTAATAGTTGCGGGCGCTTGTTTCATTGCAACTTTGTTATCGTTTATGTAATTTTTAAACGCAAGATTAAGTATAACGAGTTCGCAAATTATCGTATCGCGTTTTATTTTAATGCGAACGAGTCTGTTTTTGCCGACTTTATATTCTTCGTACGCAGAATTTTTATAACGCTTGCTGCCTTCGACCATAGTCGCGCAGCGAACGATTTCGTCGTAATACCCTTTGTATTTTGAAGTTAAGTTTAAATATTTTTCGTCGATACTTTGCGCCGAACCCTTTGAAAACACAACCGCGCTCTCGTCGTTTTCGATATAAATAGGCGTAGCGCCGCTTGCCGCACTTTCGTCGTTTGCCGCATCGCTTGCGATAGTATCTTCGGCTTTTACGTCTTCGGTTTTAACGTCTTTTTCGGGTTCTTCGATTACGGCTTTTTCTTCGGCTTTGAATTCGGTATTTTGAATTACGCCCGCCTGCGTAGCCTGCCGAGTTTTGCACTCTGAACACTCGTTTTGAGTTTGTTTGCGTTGCTTTTCGTCGATAACGATTTCTCTAACGACTACCGCTACGCAAAACAGACCTATTAAAATAGCCAACACGAAAAATATTATAATCAATGCGTTCATAATTTTTATCCTCCCTTACGCATTTATTAACGTCGGCATCACCCGACGATGATTTTAGTGTTATAATTTTATTTTGCAAACTTTAACCTTACGAATTTTCGCTTTCGGTTTGCAAATCTTCGCTTTCAGGTTGCAAGATTTCGGCTTGCAAACTTTCGCTTTCGTTTTTAGAAGTTTCGCCTTGCAAAATGGCAAGTTTGCGTTTAAGTTCTTCTATTTCGCTCGCCTGCTTTTCTTTTTCGGCTTTAATTTGCTCTTGCTCGGCTTTTATTTTTTCGGTTTTTTCTTTAGACAACACGCGAATAATTCGCATAACCTCGAAAGCGATTATAATTAAACAAGGTATAATAATTAAACAAACGATACCTACGGGTGTTTTTAAAGCGTACACCAAAAGCCCCAATAAATAACTTTGCCCCGTAACCTTACCTATAATATAATTAGGGCTGTCGGCAAGAGAAGTATCTATCGTTTGGCTTAAAAGATTGCTTTCTGAAGTTTTATTGTCGCCCGTTAAGGTTATAATATAGCCGCTCGTTTCTTTTTTTTGAATATTTACGATTCGATGAGTTATGGTTTCTTGTTTATGACCGTACTCGTATTTAAAAGTTAAAACGTCGCCTACTTTTAATTTAGAATACCATTCGTTTTGCTTGCTTTCGTCTTCGGGCACGGTTTGTATGAACACGCAAGATTTTACGCGTATGCTTTTAATTTTATATGCGCTAACGTCGGTTTCTTTGCACTTTTCCATAGAACTTGACTGCACGAAACGAAGTTGCGTTCCGAATACGGTTGCCGTACCGTCGATATCCTTTTTTGCGCTTACGCTTACGACGAGAACGAACATCGCCAGCGCCACTATAATAAAAAGAAAAACGTCGCCCGTTATTTTTAATATCTTTTTTAATTTATGGTTTTTCGCGTTATTGTTTTCATTTTCCATTATCGTTTAGTTTCCGCTTTTATTCAACGCTTTTCGCACTAATGTCTATATAGAAATCGGCGGTAGTACCCTGCGATTCGTTTCCTACGCTTTCGGGCATGGTATAACGGATTTTTATGTTGCTCGCGTTTTTACCGAGCGATATTTCGTCGCCTTCGAGTAATTCTTTTAACGATTTTTCGATACTCACTTTGTCGGTACTAATTACGACCGTTAAATAATTTTCGAGCATTCCGCTCTTTTCGTCATCACGAAAGTTAATAGTAACGGTATAATCGTCGGCTGAATTGCCTTTTAATTTAATTTCGTACGTTTGCGTGCTGCCGGGGTAAAAATCGGTTAAAGTTACTTCTAATTCTTTAGCGGTATCGCCGTTTAAATTAATTTCGGTTTTATTGCTTAAATCGTTATCGGACTTGTTTACGAAATAAATGGTAGTTCCGCAAACGGTCATCGCCAAACAAAGTGCTATTAAGGCAATAGTAATTTTTTTACTCATTTTATCCTCCTGCAAGCATTATTTTTTATCGCGATAAATTAATTTTATGAATAAACATTTATTAACAATATTTGTAAAACGCGGCGAAATTATAATTTTCGCACCTTGCGTTTTAACTTTCGACCTAACGTTTTAGCGCAATATAAACAAAAAGTGCCGACTAATATGACACGTTCTAAATTAAACGCAAAAAATTGAAAAATTTTTAACGTTTATTAAAGAACCATAACATTAGGCGACACCAAAGTATACGATTTCGAGCAAAATAATCGTCGTCCGTATGATTATTTTTTATACATTATGCAAAAAAATACAATTGTAACTTATCTATTGCGATATTTCCCGCTTAGACATTTAACATTATACGCTACAAATGTCGTTTTGTCAATAGAATTTTTATATTAAATATATATTTTTT